>JBBQZG010000040.1:0-22028 GCA_038207945.1 Burkholderiales bacterium | reverse complement strand
GTCTTGCCATAGCCCAGCAGGCTCGGGCCAATGGTGCCAAACGAGATTTCTTTCGGATCGAACTGGTGGCAGTTGTAGCAATTGCCGCCGTTGGGGGTGTCAGCCTTGTCGCTCCAGGTCAGGCCTTTGCCGTCTTGTGCGAGCTTTTCGCCGGCCTTGTAATCACCCATGTAATTGCCATCAACAGGCCACTTGATGGTCTTGAGCTGGGCTGCTTGCAGGGCTTGGGCGGTCTCATTGTCCAGCGGCTTGCCAGCCACATCGGCGGCGCTGCAGGCTTTCAGCAGCTCGTCGGTATCGAGCACCGACACCTTGACGATGCCGTGGCTGCTAAACGATGATTTGACGACATCAGCGGTCAGTTTGTCCAGGTCGCTTGAGCTGGGGCTGGAGGCGCAACCCGCCAGCACGGCAGCGGCAATCAGTGACAGGACGATGTGTGTTTGCTTTTTCATGAAATATCTCCGGTACGTTTAACGCTTGAGCGCGGGTGCCACTGACTTGGAGCCCTGGCTGTTGACGCCCAGGTAGGTGGCCAGCGCCACGGTGGCATCGCTGGCATAGCCCGGATAGGGAAAGCGTTGCTGGCGGTAGCAGTCATTCAAGCGCTGTTGCATGCCCCACATTTGTCCGTTGGACAAGCGGTAAGCGGGCCAGGCGGCAAAGCCCACGCCATCGCCGGGGTTCTTGGTCAGGTTGGGCAGGTCTTGCAGGCGAATGCGCCAGTTGTCACCGCCGTGGCAGGAGGCGCACGAGAAGTCGTGTGGGCCACCGCGCTGAAAGAACAGGCGCTTGCCGATTTCAAAGGAGACTTTTTCCTGCGCGTGGTTTTGCGGCAGGTTGAATGCCATGTCGCGTGATTCACCAGCGATCCAGGTGGCCAGGGCGGTCATGTTTTTTTGTTCGCCCTTGCCAAAGGCGGTGTTGGCGATCTCGGCTACGTTGAGGCCTTGCAGGGTGTCGATGCAGGTGAGTAGGCGTGATTCGAGGTCTTGCACCTTGTTGGTGTCGGCGAAGTAGCGCGGCAGGGTGACAAAGGCGCCTTTGGTAACGCCGGGGCCTTGGCCCAGGTCGCATTTTTCCAGGGATGCATTTTTGGGGCCGCGCTTTTGCTTCCAGAGGTCTTCGCCTTTGGCTTCAAATAGTTCGGCCGGGTTGCCGTCGGCCAGCATGGCGCGGTATTCTTCAATGGCCGATACGGCTGCCGATTTCTGGGCGAAGGCCGCTGGCAGTAGCAAGCCAGTCAGCGCCACCAGGGTGATGATTTTTTTCATGGAAAAATGTCTCCTCAATTTAGGACTGGACTGGCGCCAGCTGATGAATTACGAAGCGGTGGCTTCGTCGGTGCGGGTGTCGCCTTTGTTGTCTTTCCAGGTCACGCTGATTTTGTCGCCGGCCTTGGCGCCTTTGACGATGAATTGCATGAAGGGGTTTTTGGAGACGGCTGAGCCCCAGTCGGCGGTGAGCACGACTTTGCCGTTGTGGCTGGCCGTGACTTCGGTGATGTGCATGGCGGGGATCAGTTTGCCCGCAGAGTCTTTGCGTTGGCCTGATTCCATTTCATGGCTCATCAAAACACGAACGGTGGCTTTGTCACCGGCTACTTGGGCGCGAATGCGCATTGGATCTGCCATGTTGGGCTCCTGGTATTTATGGGTAGGTGAAATTGGGGTGGCTGTTAGCGTGGGGCAGCGTTTAGCCGCCGCAGCCGCCGAGGGTGACTTTGACTTCTTTTTTGGCGAATAAGGCTTTGCCGTCGTTCATGATGGCGACCGCGTAGACGTCTGAGGATTGGCCCATTTTGGAGCGGGTGGCAAAGTTGGCTTCGACGCTGTCGGTGATGTTGAACTGGGCCACCAGGGTGGAGGGGTTCTTTTCGACCAGCAGCAGCAGGTGCTTGACACCGGGCAGGGTGGTGCTGATGGTGAAGGGCACGACGGCTCCGTTTTCTGCGATGTCGGGGCCACCAATGGTGACGTCCTTGCTTTCAACCGGTGCGCCAGCGCCCAGGGCCTTGAGCACATCAGCCATGTTTTTGGCTTCAAAGGCGCTTTTGTTGTAGGCAAAGGCGTATTGGGGAAACAGCCCCGTGGTGGCCAGCAGGCCAGCCACAATGGCGCTGTGTTTGAGTGTCTCGCGACGTGTTTGCATGGGTAGCTCCTGTGAATATTTGTACTTTTATATTAAAAGAACTAACAGGGTTTTGGTTTAGGTGAAAACCCTCTGGATATGGGTTTTTGCTATTTTTTGTCGCGGTGGTGCCGCAAAAGTGCAAATCGTCCGGCCAGGACCGTCACCAGCGGCACCAGCAGCGTGGCAACCAGAGGCCAATCTGGTGCCAGGAAAAATGTCAGCGTGACGCCGATCAGAAAGAACAGGAGTAAGAGCATCTTGCCGCTTAAAACGCTTCTTTTTCGGCTTCGAGATAGGCCAGGCTGGTGTACTTGCCGATGTTCGAGTCAAAGCCCTGCATGGTGTCAGCCCGGCTGGCCACGCGCGGATCGGCAAGCACCATGGCCTTGGCTTGCGCCTCGGTTTTGCCGTCTTTGATGGCCTGCAGACACGGCTCCCAAATGCCCGCGAGGAACCTGCCATAGGTCTCAAGCAGGTCGTGCCTGGCCTCGCCATGGCCTGGTAGCCAAAGCTGATCACCCGCCGCAGATGCCAGTTCTCTGAAATACTTGAAGGTGCCGGGGTAAGAGCCATCGTCAATATTGGCAATGCGGTTGGCCATGGCAATGTCGCCGACGGCGGTAACCTTGTCTTGCACCACCTGAACACACAGGTCGGCGGAGGTGTGTGCCTTGCCATAAAAATGCAGTTTGAGGGTGACATCACCAAACTGCATTGTTTGCCCGTGTTTGACCTCGGTGTTGGGTGCGACCACCTTGGTGCCCGCGGTGGCTTGGTTGGTCCAGCGTTCCATCAGGCTGCGCCACAGGTTGCCTTCATAGCCCTGGATTTCCTTCATGGTCCCAGCCAGCGCGTGAATGGGCAATTGCTCGCCATAGGCTTCTGCAAAAGCATGGTTGCCCAGCCAGTGGTCGCCGTGGACGTGGGTGTTGAACACGGCAATCACTGGCAGTGGAGTTATTTTTTTGATCATTCGAATCGCCATGCGGCCAATTTGCACCGAGCTGCCTGAATCCAGCACCACCACGCCGGCGCTGGTCACCACAAAGGTCACGTTGGACATCATGCCCTGGTTCTCCGGTGTCGGAAAACCGTCGGCGGCAAAAATCGTCCAGACATGCTTGGACAGTTGCACTGGTGCGATGTCAGGCATGGGCGCGCCCTCGATAAAGTCTCCGAGTTGCTGCGCCAGCAGTTTGGCTTCAGGCCAGGCGATCAAGCCGGCGGTGCCGGCGACCAAACCGGTGCCGATGAAGGCCCTGCGGGCACGGTTGAAAGTGTTTGGACGGTGAGGTGATGAAGTCAGTGGCATGGGTCGGTCTCCTGTTTATATAAGTGAACTTTAATCTATTTATTTTAAAGAAGTGTTTCTGCAGACGGCAAAATAGCGCCATGCACACCGCCACGCCCTACGAGCCCGCCGCAAGTACGCTGCAACTGCTGCCAGCAGATGACCCGCAACGCGCTGCCCTGCACAACGAGGTCCACGCCCGGCCATCGGCGCGCATCCGGCTGCCGGCGCTGATTGTTTATGTGGCAGTACTCAACGAGGGTATAAGCCGTGAGATTGAATGCGCACACCTGAATCGCCTGCCTGGTCAGGCAGCGCTGACGCCGGGTGATCTGCAGGACAACTTTTTGCACTTGCGGCTTGCCGGTTTTTCTGTCAAGTGGGAACGGCACACCGAATTTACACGCTACTCGATCGTGCAGCCCTTATGCGCCCATGCCGCGCTGGGCGCAGCTGAGCCGGATTTGCTCACCGGGCTGGCGGTGCCAACCGAATGGTTGGCGAATATTCCCGGGCGCACCGTTGCGGCTGTGCAATTGGCCATGGTGAACGCATCCCTGGACGAGGCCCCGGCCTTGATGGCGCAGGCCGTCACTTGGCTGGGCGGGAGTACGGTGGTGGCCTCACTCATGGGCAGCAACGCCGTCAGCATGGCAGAGCAAGTCACTGAGCCCAACAACCGGCATGGCTATGCTCACCCGATGGGGCATTCCTGGGCGCTGACGCAGTTTCGCCTGCAAGCCGATGGCTTTGAGCGCATGCTGGTGGTTGCACCCGAGGGCACCAGCCAGACCCGCGCGGGTCGTATTGCTGCACGGCTGCTTGAATTGGAAACCTACCGCTTGATGGCCTTGCGCGGACTGCCGGTGGCCAAGCTGCTTGGGCCGATGCTGGCGCAATCTGAGGCGGCCCTGGCCCGCATCACCGCCCAGCTGGAAAACAAGTCTGCGTCTGACCAGGAATTGCTGGATACCCTGGTGTCATTGGCCGCTGGCGTGGAGCGTGCCACAGCGGAGAATGTGTACCGTTTTTCAGCCACCCAGGCCTACTACACACTGGTCAACCAGCGCATCAGAGAGCTGCGTGAAAAAGCCATTCCGGGCACCCAGACCATTGGCGAATTCATGCAACGGCGGCTTTCGCCGGCCATGGCGACGGTGGCGGCCACCGAGCAGCGCCTGGCGTCCTTGTCAGAGCGGGTGGCGCGTGCCAGTGATTTGCTGCGCACCCGTGTTGACATTGCCACAGAAGTACAAAACCAGCAGTTGCTGGAAAAGCTCACCCGCGGGCAAGAGCTGCAACTGCGTTTGCAGAGCACGGTCGAAGGGTTGTCCATCGCCGCTATTTCATACTACGTGATCAGCCTGCTTTTGTACGGCGGCAAGGCGCTCAAGGCGGCTGGTGTACCGATCAATCCTGAAATGGCTGCGGGCGCCTTGGTGCCCGTGGTGTTGTGGGTGGTGTGGCGCACCACCCAGCGCATTCACGCCAAGCTGCATGTGAACCACTGACCAGGATAAAAATTAATAAAAAATAAGCCTCTAGCCCTTTTAATTAAAGGGAAAGTAGCTATCAAATAAATAGTATTTATTGACCAAAGAGGAGACACTATGAAAGCATTTCAAGACTATTACCCCGAAAATCTGTCGCACTGCTACGGCTGTGGCGCCAAAAATGCGCATGGCCACCGCATCAAGACGTTTTGGGAGGGTGACGAGACAGTGACACGTTTCACACCCGAGCCCTTTCACACCGCTGTGCCGGGCTTTACCTACGGTGGGTTGCTGGCCTCGCTGATTGATTGCCACAGCACCGGCACCGCAGCGGCGGCCATGTACCGTCAGGAAGGGCGCGAGATGGATACGCTGCCTGCATTTCGCTTTGTCACCGGTTCGCTGCATGTGGATTATTTGAAGCCCACACCCATTTCAGAAACCCTGGAGATTCGCGGCCGCGTGATAGAAATCAAAGGTCGCAAGGTGGTGATCGAATCTACTGTGTATGCGGCAGGTGTGGCCACTGCGCGGGGTCAGGTCGTGGCGATCCAGATGCCCGAGAATTTTGGCGTGGCAGCGGCCTGAGTTACGCGGCCTTCAGTGTTCATCTTGGGGTATTCGTAACCGAACGGGAGTGAAATCATGGGAAGCGACAAAGAAATGGGTGGGGTCGGATCAACCAGTCAGGACCCACGTTTTATCAGCCAACTGACGCGCAACACCTTTGCCTTGATTTTGGCGGGGGGACGTGGCAGCCGGCTGCATGAACTGACCGACTTTCGCGCCAAGCCGGCAGTGCCGTTTGGCGGCAAATTTCGCATCATTGATTTCACGCTGTCGAACTGTGTGAACTCAGGCGTGCGCCGGGTTGGTGTGGCCACGCAGTACAAGGCACAAAGTCTGATCCGTCATTTGCAATTGGGCTGGAGTTTTCTGGACGGTCGCTTGAACGAATTCATCGAGATCATGCCCGCGCAGCAGCAGTCGGATGAAGCACATTGGTACCAGGGCACGGCAGATGCCGTGTTTCAAAACCTGCGTGAAGTCCGCCATGCCAAGCCCGAGTACGTGCTGATTTTGTCGGGCGATCACATTTATCGCATGGACTATGGCCGTGTGCTGGCTGCCCACGTGGCGCGGCAGGCTGACCTGACGGTGACGTGTATCGAGGTGCCCCTGAGTGAAGCGAGCAGCTTCGGCGTGATGTCTGTGGACGCTGAAAACCGTGTGGTTGATTTCACCGAAAAACCTGCCCAACCGCAGCATATGCCGGGCGACCCGGACCACGCGCTGGCCAGCATGGGTATTTACGTGTTCAATGCCAAGTTTTTGTACGAGCAGCTGCTGCGCGACGCGGATGACCCCCAGTCAAGCCATGATTTCGGCAAAGACATCATTCCGCACTGCGTGAAGCGCTACCGAACCTACGCCCAAAATTTTGCCGAGAGTTGTGTGACTGAGCCTGGCAAGCCCGCCTATTGGCGTGATGTGGGTACGCTGGATGCCTATTGGGCGGCCAACCTGGATTTGGTGCAAGTCACACCGGATCTCAATTTGTATGCTGAAAATTGGCCAATCTGGACTTGGCAACCGCAAACACCACCTGCCAAATTCGTGTTTGACGATGACACCCGCCGTGGCAAGGCCGTGGATTCGATGGTCTCCGGGGGCTGCATCATCAGTGGCGCCACCGTGCGCCGGTCGATGTTGTTCTCAGGAGTGCATGTGCACAGTTTCTCCAACATCGAAGACTCGATGGTGTTGCCCAACGTGCAGGTGGGTCGCCACTGTGTGTTGAAAAAATGCATCATTGACAAAAACTGCGTCATTCCAGAGGGTACGGTGATTGGCGTTGACCCGGTGCAGGATAAAAAACGCTTTCGCGTCACGGACTCTGGCATCACTTTGGTGACCAAAGAGATGCTGGGGCAGACTGAGCGGGGCATTCGCTAGGGCCATTGGCACGCCCGGCGAGGCGTGTCGCGTGACATTGGTCATAGACGCCGCGGCGCCTCTGCTGTTTTAATGCGGCTTCTTCGTCACTTTATAGGGGGTTGAAATGAAAGCAAAGATTTTGAAAGCCGGGCGCATGGGCTGCGTGCTTGTGGGCGCAGCGCTGTGCCTGGGTTTGCCTGCGCAGGCGCAAGACGAGCCATGGCTCACCGATGCGCGCAAAGTCGCAGGTGCGGTGCCGCCCAAGCTGCTGGACGTGCTCAACACCCAGATCGCCAAGGATGGCCCCGCCTCTGCCGTGACGGTATGCAGCGAGAAGGCGCCACAAATGGCCAAAGCGGCTTCCGAGCAATCTGGTTGGGCGATTCGCCGCGTGAGCTTGCAGAACCGCAACCCCAAGGCGGTGCCTGATGCCTGGGAACTGGCTGCGCTGGAAGACTTTGACCGCCGCACCGCCGCTGGCGAAAAACCCGCTACTCTGGAAAAATACGAGGTGGTGGACACTGCAGGCGGCAAAGAATACCGCTACATGAAGGCGCTGCCCACGCAGCAGGTGTGCTTGGCATGCCATGGCCCCAGCGAAAAAATCACGCCGGAAGTGGCTGAGCGCCTGCACACACTTTACCCGGCTGACAAGGCCACAGGCTATTCAATTGGCCAAATTCGCGGTGCCATCACCATCCGCAAGGCATTGTGAAAAACCTGAACCATTGGCGCGCATGAATTTTTGGGACCAACGATTTGCCGAGCCGGGCTTTAAGTACGGTACCGAACCTAACGCTTTTTTGCTTGACCAGGCGCATCGCCTGTCGCCCCCCAGTCAGGTGCTGGTACCGGGTGACGGCGAAGGCCGCAACGGGGTTTGGCTGGCGATGCAGGGGCATCGGGTGACCTCGGTGGACAACTCGGTGGTGGGCTTGCAGAAGGCCCAATCCCTGGCTGCCAGTCGGGGTGTGGTCTTGTGCACCGAACGGGTTGACCTGGCAGACTGGCAACCCACCACGGCCAGTTTTGACGCCCTGGTGTTGATCTTTACCCATTTACCCGCCGCGTTCCGGCAAGCGGCGCACCGCCGCCTGGCACAAGGGCTGCGAACCGGCGCCTGGGTGGTGCTGGAAGCCTTTCACCCGGCACAGCTGGGCTACACCAGCGGCGGCCCCAAAGATGCTGACATGCTTTACACCCCGGAACAACTCAGCGCTGACTTCAGTGGCTTGATCAACCCCGTGCTGATGTGGCAGGGGCAGACCACGTTGGCCGAAGGCCCTGGTCACCAAGGCCCGGCGCATGTCACGCGCTGGGTGGGTCAACGTCTTTAAGTTTTAAGAAAAATTGGCCTCTAGCCCAATTATTTAAAGCGTGAGTAGCTATTTATTTGATAGTGTTTAAATTTTTTAATAACCTCAGGAGCATCTCATGAAAACCGCCCACGACCTCGTTGCAGCCGCCAAGACCCGCGTGCAAGAAATCACAGTGACTGACGCTGACCAAGCCATTCGTGAGGCTGATGTGCTGGTGGATGTGCGCGAAGCCGATGAATTTGCCGCCGGCCATGTGGCCGGTGCCGTGCACATTTCGCGCGGCATGCTTGAATTCAAATTCAGCGCCAACCCGGCCCTGCAGTCGCGCGACCTGAACATTTTGCTGTATTGCAAAACCAGTGGTCGTGCCGCCCTGGCGGCTGCCGCTTTACACGACATGGGTTACCTGAACGTGCACTCCATTTCCGGTGGCTTTGATGCCTGGGCCGCCGCCGGCAAGCCGGTGGCCAAGCCCGAGATACCGTCTTTCGAGTAAAGCCAGACGCCACAAGCCTCAGTCCAACGCCTTGCCTTCGCCGGCTTCTTCCACCGCTTGCCCATCGCGGATGTGATAAATGCGCTTGAAGGTTGGAATGATCTTCTCGTCGTGCGTGACCACAATGATGGCGGTGTGGGCCTGAATGGCCATCTGGTTCAGGATGCGCATCACGCCCAACGCACGCTCGCTGTCGAGTGGGGCGGTGGGCTCGTCGGCCAGAATCACTGGCGGTCGGTTCGCCAGTGCCCGGGCAATCGACACCCGCTGCTGCTCGCCGCCTGAGAGCTGCGAGGGTTCGGCCTTGGCGCGGTGCTGCACATCGAGCGCGGTCAGCAGCTCAAGCGCCCGGGCCCGTGATTGCGGGTTGGATTGACCCGCCAACATGGGCAGCAGGGCCACGTTGTCGGTCACATCCAGAAAAGGAATCAGGTAGGGCGCCTGAAAGATAAAACCTATGCGGTCGCGACGCAGGGCGCGCAGGTCAGGCACTTTCCAGCCGTTGTCATAAATCACATCCTCGCCCAGCGTCATTCGCCCCGAAGTGGGCTCGATGATGGCGCCCAGGCATTTCAACAAGGTGCTTTTGCCCGAGCCCGAGGGCCCGACCAGGCCTACCACTTCGCCTGGCGCCACCACCAGGTTGATGTTTTTCAGTGCCTCAACCGCGCTGTCGCCCTTGCCGTAGACCTTGCGCAGACCTTCAATGCGGATGCCGCCCGCGCTTGTGTTTTTGGTGTTCATCGGGTTCATCCAATCGCCTCGGCCGGATCGACCTTGAGCGCCACACGAATCGCCAGTGTGCTGGCTAGGGCGCAGATCAGCAGGGTGGCCACCAAACCGGTGACCGCGTCTCGCGGCATCAGCAGCACGTATTTGGGAAAGATCGGGGCCCAGATCGTGGCACTGATCTTGCCCACCATGAAGCCAATCAAGCCCAGCCCCAAGGCCTGTTGCAGGATCATGCCGGCGATGGTGCGGTTGCGCGTGCCAATCAGCTTCAAGACCGCAATTTCACGGATTTTGCCGAGCGTCATGGTGTAAATGATGAAGGCCACAATGGCCGCGCTCACCACCGCCAGAATGGCCAGAAACATGCCAATTTGTTTGGCCGAGGTGGCGATCAGCTTGGCCACCAGAATGTCTTCCATGCCGGCGCGGGTGTACACCTGCACATGTTTCCAGCGCGTCAGCGACTCAGCCACATCATCGGGCTGCCAGCCAGGTTTAAGTTGCACCAGCACGGCGTTGACGTTGTGACTGCTACTTTGCAAGTTTTGCACGGCCTCCAGTAAGCCTGGCACGCCGGGGCGGTTAAAGGCCGGGTTGGCGGCGGTTCGGGTGCGCTCGTTCTGAATGGTGTCGTTGTCTTTCAAAAACTGTGCTTCTTGCGCGTCTTTCAAAGGTACAAACAGCATCGGGTCGCCTCCGGAGGACACCATGCGCTGGGTCAGCCCGACCACCTGATAGCCGTGGCGGCGCACCCGCACCGTATCGCCCAATTTCAGGCCGGTCTTGACATCAGCCACGGCCTCATAGTGGTCGCGGGTAAGTTGGCGGCCTGCCACCAAATAGCCAGGCGCGCCGGGCTGGCCGGGTTCCACGCCGACCACCATGGTGCGGGCTTCGCCGCCGCCTGCGCGCTGCACCTGCATGGTGAGGTAGGTCACGTTGGCGGCTTGCGCCACGCCGGGCATGCCGCGCACACTGCGGACCACGTCGTCCTTGATGCTGGAGGCCTCGGCATACGGGCCTTGGGTGTCTTTTTGCACCACCCAAAGATCAGCCTGGCTGTTGGTGATGAGCGCCTGCGCGTCGTCCACCATGCCACGGTAGACCCCGGCCATGGTCAGCGTCACACCAATCAGCAGCCCCAACCCCAACCCGGTCAGGGAAAATTTGCCCCAGCCGTGCAGAATGTCGCGCCCGGCCAGGCTGATCATTTGGCCGCCTCAAGTTTCACCAGGGTGTCCACCACCGAAACGCGGGCACCGCTGCTCAGGGCTTTTTGGCTGTAAATCACCACCCGGTCGCTCTTGATCAGGCCTTTGAGCACCTGCACCTGGCCATCCAGGCTTTGTACGCCGAGTTGCACCGGGGCAAATTCAGGCTTGCCCTCCGTGATGCGCCAGACCCCGCTCTGGCCTTGTTGATGCTGGATGGCCGCGTTGGGCAGCAGCAGCGCTGGCGCGGTGGCGGGCAATTGCAGCGTCACTTCAGCCATTTCACCCACCGACAGACCGTTGGGTGCCGCGTCAAACGCCACTTGGGCAATGCGTTCCTCGGTCACGCTGTCAGCCAGCAACTCAATGCGTGCCACCTGGCCGCTCAATGGGGTTTGTGGGTTGGAGCGCAACACGATGCTGGCCTTCACGCCGCTGGCCAGTCCGCCGGAGCGGCCCTGGTCAACCCGCATCTTGACCCACAAACTGCTCGGGTCCATCAGGCGCAGCACGGGCTGGCCCGCCACCACGGTGCTGCCGGCCTCGGCATCGCGCGTGGTGACGATGGCGTCGGCTGGGGCGAACAGACGCACGTTGTCGCGTTGTTGCGCCAGGGCCGCGCGCTCGGCTTTCAGGCGCGCCGCGTCCTGGCCAGAACCCGTCAGATTGGCTTGCGCGGCTTGCACTGCGGCCTCTGCGGAGGCTTGCTCTTGCAATCGGGCGTCCAGCGCGCCAGAACTGATGAAGTTTTGCCGCGCCAGATCTTGATTACGCTGGGTGTTAATGGCGGCCAGCTTTCTCCGCGCGCTGGCGTCAAGCAACTGCGCCTGTGCCGCCGCTTGGGCACTGCCTGCGCGCGCCAGTGACGCATCCAACGCGGTGAGGCGCTGGGTCAAGTCCACCGGGTCCATCTCGGCCAAGAGTTGCCCGGCTTTGACGCTGTCGCCCACATCCACCTTGACGCTCAGCACCCGGCCGGCCACGGTGGGGCCCACCATCCAGCTGCGCCGCGCCTCAACTGTGCCGATGCCAAAAATAGAGGGGCTCAACGTGCCTTCGGTGGGCTGGGCTACGGTCACCTTGATGGGTGCCAGCGGCCCGGTGCGCAGCGACACATAAGCCATGCCACCGATCAGGGCCAGGGCAACGGCAGCAATGATGAGTCGGCGTTTGAGGATGGCTGGAGAGTTCATGGGGTTCCTTGTGAATCAGTGGTGCAGGTTTGCAGACCGCGCTGGTAGATAGCAAAAACGCCTGGTGCCTGCAACGCCATGGCGGGTACGTCGCCAGACATCAACGCCTGCATCACCAGCCCCTGCATCGAGCCAATGAACAGCACGGCGGCGGATGGCAAGTGGGTGTCTGGCGCAATGGCGCGTTCTGCCTGCGCGTGTTGCAGGAGTTGCATGAGCAATTGGCGGTAACGCTGCATCAGGCCTCGTACGCGTGATTTCAGGGCGGTGTCGCCAGGGCTTTGGAGCTCCTGAAAAATCACCCGCGGCACACCGGGGTGCGCCACCACAAAGTCAACGTGGGCCAAAAAGACGGCGCGCAGGGCAGCGAGTGGCTGCGGCGCTTCTGAATGGCCGACATGGGGCAGGACGGGAAGGGCGGCCTCGTTGGCGGCAGCTTGCAGGTGTGCCATCAGCGCCTCGGTCACCCAGTCCAGCACCGCCAGCCAGATCGCCTCTTTGCTGGCAAAGTGGCGAAACACCGCCCCTTGAGTGATGCCCACCGCTTGGGCCAGGTCGGCAGTGGTGATGTCTGCCGGGCTGCGCTGTGCGGCCAGCAGCAAAGCGGCTTCAATCAGCCCAGCTTGGCGCACCGCTGTGCGCTGTTTGGCAGGTTTGTCAATAATTTCCATGAAGATTAAAGTAATTCACCAATTACTTATTGTAGAGCTACGGAATTCCAATGGCAATCGGGGTGAGCAATTGATGCTGAGTTTGTGAATGACAGGCGTAACATTTAGGAGATCGTGAGCGCCGTGCATACAATGACTTTTTCATATTCAGGGTTTTTGACCGTCAGATTTGAATGAACACCACCACTCAACCTTTGGTACTTGTGGTTGATGACTCGCCAAGCAATCTGGGGGTGCTCACCGAATTGCTGCGACCAAACTTCCAGGTGCTGGCCGCCACCACGGGTGAGGGTGCGCTGTGTGTGGCCAACACCTTGCCTGCCCCCGACCTCATCTTGCTGGATGTCATGATGCCAGAGATGGATGGTTATGAGGTGTTGCGTCGCCTGCGCGCCGACCCGCAAACACAGCACATCCCAGTGATTTTTCTCACCTCATTGACTGAAGCCGCCGACATGGAACGCGGGCTGAAACAGGGCGCGGCCGACTACATCACCAAGCCGTTTCAACCCGCCGTGCTGATGGCCAGGGTGAGCGTGCAACTTGAAGCCAAACAAGCCCGCGACTGGCTTAAAAACCAGAACATCGTGCTTGAGGCCGAGGTGGCCCGGCGCATGCTTGAAAACGACCTGACCCAGCGCGTCAGCATTCGTGCGTTGGCCCATCTGGCCGAACTGCGCGACCCCGAAACCGGCAACCACATCTTGCGCACCCAGGGTTATGTGCAGCAACTGGCGCTCAGGCTACAGCAACACCCCCGCTTTGCCGACACTCTGAATGACCGCTACATTGACCTGCTGGCTCGCTCTGCACCGCTGCACGACATTGGCAAGGTGGGCATTCCTGACCATATTTTGCTCAAGCCCGGCAAGCTTGATGCTGACGAATGGCGCATCATGCAAACCCATGCCAAGCTGGGCAGCGACGCCATTGAGCTGGCCGAGGCTGACATCAAGATACCGCTGGCGTTTTTGACCTTGGCCAAGGAAATAGCCCACTGGCACCATGAAAAATGGGACGGCAGCGGCTACCCGGACGCCCTGGCCGGTGATGACATACCGGTGTCTGCACGCCTGATGGCCATCGCCGATGTGTTTGACGCGCTGATCGCGGTGCGCGTCTACAAGCCCGCCATGTCTTACCAGCAAGCCCAAAGCATCATTGAGGCGGGTCGTGGCAGCCACTTTGACTCCGACATGGTGGACGCTTTTTTGGCCGGGTTTGAAAGTTTTGTAGAAGTAGCCGAACACCACCGCAAAACCAGTTCCCTCGCACCAGGCCAGCCCCCGGCATCAAAGTTGTATGGCACCTGACACCCCACCGCCGCAAGCCGCCAGGACACTTGGCGTTTTGAAGCCGGTGCTGGTTTATTTTGTTGGTGCCTGCCTGTGGATTTTGCTGTCGGATCAAGCGGTGGGGTGGTTGTTTGAAGACCCGGCGGTGATGGTTTTTGCCAGCCAACTCAAGGGTTGGTTGTTTGTTGGGGTGACCAGCGGCTTGCTGTTTTTGCTGTTGACCCGCCAGGAGAAATGGTGGCGCCAGGCCGGTGCTGCGCCAAGCCATGCGGGGCCTGCTCCAAAAACCATACAGCTGCACCTGATTTTTGTGGCGCTGGGTTTGGTGGTGCCGCTGATTGGGGTGTCTTTTTTCAAGACTCAGGTACCACAGCTTGAGGCTGAAGCCCTGAAAAACATGCAAGCCATTGTTAACCTCAAAGCCCAGCAAATTGAAGGGTGGTGGGCAGACCGTGACGCTAATGCGGTGGCTCTGAAGTCATCGTCCGAGTTGGCGGCGTTGATCCACACATTTGTTCAGGGCAAATCGAGCCCAAAAAGCAAACAGGACCTGCAAAATCGCCTGGAAACCATGCAACGGGGCGAAACCTATGCCGGTGTGCTGTTGTTAGACGCTGCTGGCAAGGTGCTGCTGGGCCAGGGGCAACACCAACAAATGCCACCCAGCTCACGCGACCTTGCCGCACTGGCTCTGGCCAGCCAACAGGTGAAAAGCGGCCAAATGTACCGCGACGACGATGGCGACATTCACCTTGAATGGGTGGTGCCGGTGTTGTACTCAGGGCCACAAGGCGAGCAGGCAGTGGCGGCGCTGTTGCTGCGATCCATGGCCAAGAACGATTTGTACCCCCTGATCCAGTCCTGGCCAGTGGCCAGCGACACGGGTGAAAGCCTGCTGGTGCGCAGTGATGGTGCAACGGCCGTTTACCTCAGTGCGCTGCGCCATCGCCAGGACGAGATTTTTGGTCAAAAGCTCGATTTGACCCGTCTGACCTTGCCTACCGCTGCGGCGGTGTTGAGCAAGATACCCGGCACGGTGGCAGGTGTGGACTACCGCGGGGTCAGTGTATTGGCGGCTTACCGACCCGTCGCGGGCACCGACTGGCACATCATTGCCAAGGTTGAC
Organism: Burkholderiales bacterium; assembly: GCA_038207945.1. GTDB lineage: Bacteria > Pseudomonadota > Gammaproteobacteria > Burkholderiales > Burkholderiaceae_C > Rhodoferax. The sequence goes on along the minus strand of JBBQZG010000040.1, from coordinate 7,130 downwards.
CGTGCCGAGGTGCTGGCCCCCCTGTGGCGCGGCCTGTATTGGGTAACGTTGATCGCCATGGCAGCGGTGGCCGCCATCATGCTGGCACTGTGGCTGTTTTGGCAGCAACTGCGGCGTGCGCAACAACTGGAATTGCTGGCCGAAAAGAGCAAGGCAGACCGGCTGATGACCGCTTTGATCAACAATTCGACCGATGCCATTTACATCAAAGACCTGCAAGGGCGCTACACACTTGCCAACCCCGAGGTGGCCCGTGTGATGGGCAAAAGCCTGCCCCAACTGCTGGGGCAAGACGATGCGGCCCTGATCCCTGAGCACGCGCCCGCCATCCAGGCCAATGATTTCAGGGTCATGACCGAAAACAGGGTGTTTACCCTGGAGGAACAAGTTGCATCGGTTGACGGTGTGCGCACCTACCTGGCCACCAAAGGGCCGCTGCATGACGAGTTGGGGCAGGTGATCGGGCTGTTTGGCATCTCTCGCGACATCACCGAGCGGATGCAGGCTGCGGCAGAACTGCGCACCAGCGAAGCGCGTTACCGTGAACTGTTTGACAGCCACCCGCACCCCATGTGGGTGTATAACGTTGACACCCTGGCTTTTCTGGCTGTCAACGATGCGGCCGTGGCCAACTACGGGTACAGCCGGGCGGAGTTTTTGGGTATGACGCTCAAGGACATTCGCCCGGCAGAAGATGTTCCCCTGATGCTGCACGGTGTGTCAAACCACCGCTTTGAAAATGACTTGCAGCCCTCTGTATGGCGACACCGGCGGAAAGACGGCAGCCTGATTCTGGTGGACACCACCTCACACACCTTGAGGTTCGACACCCAAGTCGCAAAACTGATTCTGGCTCAGGATGTGACCGAGCGTGAGCACGCGTTGGGTCAACTGCGCAAGCTGTCGCTGGCCATTGAGCAAAGCCCCGAGAGCATTCTCATCACCGATCTGGATGCGCGCATTGAGTACGTGAACGAAGCCTTTGTGCGGGCCACTGGTTACAGCCGCGACGAAGCGATCGGCCAGAACCCCAGAATTTTGCATTCTGGTAAAACACCGCGCGAAACCTATCAGGCCATGTGGGAGGCAGTACGCCAGGGCCAGCCCTGGAAAGGCGAGTTTCACAACAAACGCAAAGACGGCAGCGAATACACCGAATTTGCCATCATCACGCCATTGCGTCAGCCCAATGGTGTGGTGAGCCACTATGTGGCAGTCAAAGAAGACGTGACGGATAAAAAACGCTTGGGCGACGAGCTTGACCGCCATCGCCACCATCTTGAGGTTTTGGTGGCGGCCCGCACCGCCGAGCTGGTCACCGCGCGTCAGCAGGCCGAAGCGGCCAATGTGGCCAAAAGCAGTTTTCTGGCCAATATGAGCCACGAAATCCGCACGCCCATGAACGCCATCATTGGCATGAACCACCTGTTGCGCTCGGGTGCCACGCCAAAGCAGCTTGACCGCCTTGACAAGATGGACAGAGCCAGCCAGCACTTGTTGTCCATCCTCAATGACATTCTGGACATCTCCAAGATCGAGTCCGGCCGACTGCAGCTTGAGCAAACCGATTTTCACCTGCATGCCATTCTGGACAATGTGGCCTCCATTATTGGCCAGTCGGCGCGCGAAAAGGGGCTGACGACTGAGATCGACGGCGATTCGGTACCGCTGTGGCTGCGTGGCGACCCCACGCGCTTGCGCCAGGCTTTGCTCAATTACGCGGGCAATGCCGTCAAATTTACCAAGCAGGGCTATGTTGCCCTGCGCGCCAAATTGTTGCAAGACACTGGCGACGATCTGCTGGTGCGATTTGAAGTGGCCGACAGTGGCATTGGCATTGCACCAGCCGAAATTCCCCGCTTGTTTCACGCTTTTGAGCAGGCCGACGCCAGCACCACCCGCCTTTACGGGGGAACGGGCCTGGGCCTGGTGATCACGCGGCGCATGGCTGAACTCATGGGCGGCGAGTGTGGTGTCGACAGCGAGCCTGGCCAGGGCAGCACCTTCTGGTTTACCGCCTGGCTGCAACGCGGCCACGGCATCATGCAGCCTGCTGCGCCGCTGGATGTGACCTATGCAGAGGCGCGTTTGCGCTTGCACCATGCAGGTCAGCGGGTCTTGCTGGCTGAAGACAACGCCATCAACCGCGAAGTCACGGTGGAGTTGTTGCACGGGGTTGGCCTGGCTGTGGATGAGGCGGTCAACGGCGTGCAAGCGGTACAAATGGCGCAAACCGGGGCGTATGACCTGATTTTGATGGACATCCAGATGCCCCAGATGAACGGCTTGCAAGCCACCCGCGTTCTGCGTGCGGGCACCCCTTGGGCCAGCAAACCCATTGTTGCCATGACCGCCAATGCGTTTGACGAAGACCGCAGGGCCTGTCAACTGGCAGGCATGAATGACTTTGTCGCCAAACCGGTGGACCCCGACCAACTTTACACGGTGCTGTTGCGCTGGCTGCCACCGGGGGCAGGCCACAACCAGTCGGTCCCCCTGGCCGCCACACCACCCGAACCCGTCCTGGCGTTGCCCGCAGTGCTGACCCAGTTTGCCGGGCTTGACAGCCGCCAGGGCTTGTTGGCCCTGCGTGGCAAGGTGCCCAAATACCTCACCTTGTTGCGCCAGTTTGCCTCCCACCATGCTGACGATGGCCAACTTTTGCGCGCCGAACTGGCACAAGCCACTGACGCAGCGCTTGAGGCCGCCCGCCAACGTGTGCACACCCTCAAAGGTGTGGCTGGCACCCTTGGGGCCACAGCCATTCATCGCGCGGCGGTGGCCCTTGAGCAGGCGCTGCGCGACAAGCGCCCCCTGGAGGCGATGACTGCTGAGCTGACGGCACTGCGTTTGAGCCAACAGGCGCTTGAACAGGTGCTGGCCCAGTTGCCAGAGGCACCAGACGTGGCGGCTGAGGTGGCGCCTGATCTTGCCACTGTGCGCGCGGTTTTGGCCCAACTGCAAACCCTGTTGGCCCGGTTTGACACCGCATCAGCCGACGTGTTCAACACCCACCGCGCCAGCCTGCTGGCCGTTTTGGGCTCCGATGGCCAGACCTTGGCGACCCAGCTGGCCAATTTTGACTACCCTGGGGCCTTGAAGACGTTGAAGCACACGAAATTTGAGTAAAAATGGATGGTAGTCCTTTTGAAATAAGCATGTGTTGCTATGTTTTTTGAAGCGCGTTAGAATATTTTTCAGTGCTTATTTTTGCAACGCTTCGGCAGTCTGTCATTGCATTGACCTGGCGCACGCACATTTCGTTCACAACCAAAGGATATTCACCATGGCAGCCCACACCACGCTCAAGGCCCTAAGCTTGGCTGTTTTTCTTGCGTTTGGCGCCCTGGCCCATGCTGCTGACCCGGTGACGGAGGCCATGCAGGCAGCCAACGGACCCTACCGCATGGCGCTGTACAAAACCAATGGCAAATCACAGCCCGAAGCCTTGCAAGCGCTAACGCAAGCGCAACAAGCCTGGGACAAGCTCAGCACCCAGTTTGGTAGCAAGCCAGCCGCACCGTATGACCGCGACCCGGCATTTGCCGCCTCGGTGGCCGAGGTGGCCAAGGTCTTCACCAAAGCCCTGGCTGAGGTTAACGCCAACCAGCTGACCGACGCCCACAACACGCTGGAGCACGCCCGCGAGGTGATGTCCGACATGCGCCAGCGCAACAACGTGGTGGTGTTCAGTGACCACATGAACGCCTACCATGCCCAGATGGAAATCATCATGGTTGATGGCCAGACCACCCTGGCGCAGCCCAAAGGTCTGCTGAGCATGACCGCGCAGACCGGTGCCCTGAGTTACCTAGCCAAACGCCTCACCACCCAAGCCCCTGCCAGCCTGACGCAAAACCCTGAGTTCACGGCCTTGGTGGGTGCAGTGAACCAGTCGGTCAGCGCGCTTGAGTCTGCTGTGATGAACCAGGATCTGGCTGCGACCAAGGAGGCCATGGGCAAACTCAAGGGCCCGTACAGCAAGTTGTTTGCCAAATTCGGTTGATTTTTTAAATATGACAAGGGTTTAGTTTTATGAGCGATTTTGATTCCATTGGTCTGATGAAGAACATCAATGACAACCTGGGACCGTTTCGAAAGTCCCAGAGCGACACCATGCTGGGGTTTGGCCAAATGGCCAAGGCGGCCATGGCCGAGGGCGTGGTCAGCGCCAAACATAAAGAATTGATTGCGTTGGCCATTGGGGTCACGCAGCATTGCTCTGGCTGTATCGCGTTTCACATCAAGGCCTTGCACCGGCTGGGTTGCACCCGCGCCGAGCTTGAAGAAGCGATGGGTGTGTGTGTCTACATGGGCGGCGGGCCTGGCCTGATGCTGGTCGCCGAGGCGCTGGCCGCCTTTGATGCCATGGCGCCGACCTGAAGCGCTGACAGTCATATTGACTTACAGGTGAAATCTACCTGTAGCCCTTTTAAATCAAGCATCAGCCGTATATTTTTTGTAGCAAATTGAGCGACATGAACCCATGTCCGGCACCCAGCAACGTGCGGGTGCCTCACCAACACAACTGAACCCGGTCTGGACGTGCCCTGACGGACAGACGAAGGGGTGTTGTGCTGCACACCACACTGCACCGGTATCAACGTCGCTGGTGTTCCGCGCCGAGACGTTGTGCGTGCCGTGATGGCCCTCCGTCATACCCATTTCACACGACGCACTTACAATACATAGGGTTAACCCTAGGTGACAATGACATTCGCCCTAGACTTCGCGCATTTTTTGCCAGAATTCCTATCACTGGTGACTGCGCTGTGACAACATTGAGAACTCAGGAACCATGCTTTACCAACTCCACGAATCCCAACGCGCTTTCAATAAACCTTTTGTGGATTTTGCGAATACTGCTGCCAATTACTACACCAACACCTGGCCGATGGGCGGACAAAACCCGTTCATCAAGAACATTTCGGCCAGCTACAACCTGCTGCACCGCTTGGGCAAGGATTACGCCAAGCCACAATTCAACCTGAAGACCATTGATGTTGACGGCGTCAGCGTGGTCGTTCACGAGCACGTTGAACTCGACAAGCCCTTTTGCAACTTGCTCAGCTTTCGCCGTTTCAGCAATGATCTGGCCACACTGAAGAAGATACAGGAGCAACCGGTGGTGTTGATCGTGGCGCCCTTGTCGGGGCACTACGCAACGCTGTTGCGTGACACTGCCAAGACCATGCTGCAAGACCACACGGTCTTTATCACCGACTGGAAAAATGCACGCTTGATCCCCTTGTCCGAAGGTGAATTCCACTTGGACGACTATGTGAACTATGTGCAGGCGTTTGTTCGCCACCTGCAGGGCGCCTACGGCAATTGCCACGTGCTCAGCGTGTGTCAGCCCACTGTGCCGGTGCTTGCCGCCATTTCGTTGATGGCTAGCCGTGGCGAGACCACACCTCTGAGTATGACCATGATGGGCGGCCCTATGGATTGCCGCGTGGCGCCAACAGCCGTCAACAAATTTGCAATCGACAAGAGTTATGACTGGTTCGAGAAAAATGTCATTTACAAGGTGCCGGCCAATTTTGCTGGTGCCGGGCGGCGCGTGTACCCCGGCTTCTTGCAGCACACCGGTTTTGTGGCGATGAATCCCGGCAACCACGCCCAGCACCATGTGGATTATTTCAAGGACCTGGTCAAAGGTGACGACGCTGGCGCAGAGTCGCACCGCAAGTTCTATGACGAATACAACGCCGTGCTGGACATGGACGCCGACTTTTATCTGGAGACCATCAAGGTTGTGTTCCAGGAGCACTGCCTGGCCCTGGGCACTTGGGACGTCAAAAGTGTGGAGGGCAAGATGGAGCATGTTCGCCCCCAGGACATCACCACCACGGCGGTTTTGTCGGTAGAGGGAGAACTGGACGACATCACCGGCATTGGCCAGACCCAGGCAGTCCACACCTTGTGCCCTGGCATACCAGAGTCGCAGCACCAGCATCTGGAAATCAAGGGGGCTGGGCACTACGGCATTTTCAGTGGTCACCGTTGGCACGATGTGACCTACCCGGCGCTCAAGTCGTTCATTCAGCGCCACAACGGTTAAAGCCGCTTTATTGTTGACTTGGGGCTACCTTCAGAGCGTGGCCTGTCGTCAACCCTCAGTTGCTGGCCATGCGCATGAAATTTATAACTAAATAGCCTGTAGCCCTTGTATCATATGCGTTATTAGCTATTTAATATATAGCAAATCAAGCCAATTGAAGTGCTTTGAGCTTACGGTACAAGGAGCGCTCGCTGATGCCCAAACGCTCGGCCAGCTCAGCCCGGCTGCCAGTGTGCGCCAGCGCCATGTCTCTCAGTGCGGCCTGCGCCACCGAGGCCAGCGCGCCGGGCTCGGCAATTGGCACGGGCATGTGCGCACGGGGCGCAGCGGGTGTGCGTGTGTCAGTTGGCCCGGCGCTGGAACCCACCGGGTTGGTCGCCACCCAGGACTTGTCGGCCCCAGCATTGCGGCGACCTGATTGCAGTGCCTGTGTCACATGGCTTGCTTCCAGCACATCACCATCACACAGCAGGGCAGAACGCTCCAGCAGGTTACGCAGTTCACGCACGTTGCCGGGGTACCTCTGTGTTTGCAGCAGTTGCAGGGCGTCCACACTCAGAGCCAGTTTGCGCTGCGGCGCCACGCGTGCCAGCAAGGCAGTGGCCAGCAGAGCAATGTCCTCAATGCGCTCGCGCAGCGCGGGCAAGTGAATCGGGAACGTGCTCAAGCGGTAATACAAATCTTCACGAAAACGACCCTGAGCCACCATCTGGTCCAGATCCCGGTGAGTGGCTGACAGCACGCGGATGTCAGCGTGGCGTTGTTCGGTGCTGCCTACGCGCCGGTAAGTGCCGGTTTCCAGCAGGCGCAGCAGCTTGACTTGCATGGTGAGCGGAATGTCGCCCACCTCATCCAGAAAGAGTGTGCCGCCGCTGGCCGCTTCCACCAAGCCGCCGCGTGCGGTGTTGGCGCCGGTGAAGGCGCCTCGCTCGTGGCCAAACAGCTCGGACTCGAACAGGTTCTCGGGCAGGCTGGAGCAATCCACCGGCACCAGCGCTTTGGCGGCGCGGCCGCTGGCCTCATGCACTGCGCGGGCTACCAATTCTTTGCCAGTACCTGATTCGCC
>JBBQZG010000039.1:0-22073 GCA_038207945.1 Burkholderiales bacterium | reverse complement strand
TTTTGAATCCGACATCGCACCAGAACGTCTGCGCGCTCTGCTGACGCGCTTGTTTCCGAGTATCGTCTTTGAAGGCAAGACCGGGAGATACATTTCCAACTTTCGCATCCGCTTTGTCCCGGGCGCCGCTCTGGCATTGGCCAGTGGCACCGAGGCGATGTTGAATGAGTCCCTTGAGTGCCAGTTCCAGCTGAAATACTGGTCAATGTTTGGTCGGGGTGGTTCACCAGCGTTCTGGACTGTGGCCCCAAAGCCCAATCACGTTGCAGCGAACAATTTCGCTGCGCCTCGTACCGCTGCACAGGCCGCTGGGGGCGTAACCCAAGACGTGGTTGACGTTGAATCTCGGTGTACCGCTCGTACAGCCCTCAGCACGCAAGGCCGCAAGCGCGTCATGACCAGCAGCAAAATAGAGGAGGCAAAAAAACTACTGCTCAGTGGTCTTTCAGTTTGTGATGTTGCCAAAGCCCTTGACGTGTCGATGCCAAGCATTTACCGCTGGGTTCCAGCCGCTTACTTACCCAGCGCGCTGTTTTCACCGCACAACAACGTCACTGCCGACATGACGAATGGCGGCAACACATCAGCCAGATAAGGCTGAAAGCTCATATTGCCGGCTTCTTGAAGTCGGCTTTTTTTGGAGGATTGTCATTTGTTTTTTGACCTCAATTTTGTATCTTTCAGTTCCCTGAATGATACAAAATTGAAACCGACGGGTTCGTATTACAAAAAACAGAGTCGGCCATCAACGTTCGCAAATTGGCATAAGGGTTAGTCATTAAGTTGCGCCCCTCATAACGTATCCCACGACAAGGCGGGGCATGACTCGGGGACAATGGATCCGCTATTTTTTCATCGTGTGGGACTTCCCCCCTTACTCTTTGTCGGCCTACTGGCGCACATCCCTCGAACTGAAGCCTCACTACCGTGGCGATTCGGGTCATGACGTGCACTCACGCAGCCATTGGGTGCAAGAAGCGGCACACGGTAGCGGCCAGTTGCCGACAATGGAGGTGTTTGCCCACAGAACTTCGGTGCAAATGGTGGCGCTGCAGTCGGAGGCAGCGGCTGCAGCCGCCAGAGGCAGCGCAAAGAATGCAGGCAAATCTGGCTGCACCCTGCCAGCTCCAGGTACAACTGCGCTACGGGGGGCAGCTCAGTTGGTGAGCGCCAACGCCGCCCTGCGCTTTGCCGATGCGGCGGTGTTTGACTATTGCTCCGGCCCTCTGAAGTATGAAGTTTTTAGAACGGCACCCCTGGGGAAAGCAACCAGCGAAAGTTCAAAGTTCACAGGGCCGAATCAGTAATTGGGGAGGAACTTCAGGCTAGCGCAATCGACCCGACGGGCCAAACCAGCGAACCGGTGAGCATGGCCGCCTGCATCGGCTTTCGCAAGGCCGGCCGGCGCCCGTACAGACTCAGCGCAAACAGCCAGGCGGCAATAAACCCGGCGGTGGCATTCCAGCCACCATCGCGGATATCGAGCATGCCCAAGGGCAACAACATGTAGGCCGACCGAAATTCTCAGACGAACGCAATCCGGGCGACGATCAGGCCGACGATTAGTGTCTTCCGCTCACGCCATCAGGGGTATTGGCCGTGTCGGCGGCCTCAGCCAGAGCCAACAGCTCCTGGACTTCCCCCGTAAGCTGGGTTTCAAGTTTGACGATGTGGCCATGCGAGAGCGCGTGATGGCGTGAGGCGTTGGCGTGAATCTTTGTGCCGTCCAGACACACCGTGCCCATCTTGAGCAGTTTCATCTCACGGGCCATCTCCAGCACTTGCACAAAGAGGCCTGCGAGTTCGTCAATGAAGCGACGCCGGAAGGTGGCCAGGGTGTCGTGATCAGGGTGGCTGCCAGCGGCAATGTAGCGCTGACTTGGGGTTTTGCCAAAGGCGACCGAGTCATAGGTGGCCATCTCCAGTTTGCGGCTGGAGAACACCCCGGTGCAATAACCGTACACCAGAATGGCCGGCAAGGTGGCTGGGTGGTGTGCTTTGGAGCCGCGCCCTGCATATTGACGGATCAGCTTGGAGAGGTCGAGTCCATCGATGACTTCAACGACAAAGCGTGCGAGATGGTCCTGGGTGAGCCAGTCGTCCACCGAAGGGGGTAGCAGGTAGTCGGTCTTGCGGTCGGTGAGAATGAAGTTTGACATACTGAAATAAATCCTTCCTAAGCCACGTATATTATAGCTTTAACACTATGTATTTAGTAGCAAATAAGAGAATTTTTAAGTCCGACAGGCTGCTAGCCAGGGACTAATTATCGGCTTGGATGATGCACACAGCAGCCTATGCCGACATTGAAAGCTGTTCGTTTCCGTTCGGTGATGGTCTGCAATTAGTCGATTCCTGAAGCTCAGATCGGCAACCGGCTTGCAAGACTGCGCGGGGCTTTGGTCTCTCAAACGGTTGTTTGTGTGACGCGTCTGATTCTGGTGACTTAAGCATAGCGAATTTGAAGATCAGACTTATTCATGAAATCGATAAATGCATTTGCGAGTTCTCAGTTACCTAGCGGACTCAAGCTCGAAGCGAAACCGCCTTTTTACGCTTGGCGAAGCCGAACACAGTAAGCAATCCTGAAAATAGCATCCCATACGATTCTGGCTCTGGGACGACAGAAACAATGCCTGGGTTCAACACAATATTGCCTCCGGCCGGGAGCGGCGATGTTCGACCAGTGCCAACTCCGATTAAAGTGAGATCGACTCCAGGGCGGATTAAGATCGTCCCGCCAATATCCCCTCCCGGAATTTGCAAAGTTGCACCACCAGCCATGGGTATGGATGTTTCCTGCCTTGAGCAAGAACCGGGGTTAATCGACAGGCACAGGCCACTGCCTGTGGTTGTTACCGTGCCGCTTATTTGAATACTGTCTGCATTCAGAGCTACGTTTTGATCTGTGATGTTCAATTGCCCGGCAATCAACATTGGCAGCCCACCGATGACACGGTTCCATGTACTAAGGCCAGGATTGAGCCCCTTAAATGTCACCGTTTCCCCAGCAGTGATATCAAACGATTGCCAATTGATGACGGCATCTACTGAGGAAGTTACCAACATGGCGGAGCCAAAGGAAGCAATGTCAGCCGTCCCAGATTCAAACGTAAAAAAAACAGGCAACGCATGAGAGGCAGTTGCAAGAGCGGCGACGGCCGCGCCAATAAGTAGTTTGCTAACAATGTGCTTCATCTATTTTTCCCTAATTTGCGTTCCACCATCATCACCCTGAAATATGACTGTTGCACTGGCGGCGCTGCAACTGTGGCGCGATGGTTACACTCGCTATCAATGTGTACGCTGCTTTACAAACTAATTCTGGTTACCCGGAAACATCGAGAAAACAGGGGTACCAAATGCAAAGCGGGGGAACAGACGGGGGAACAATTCTCTGAAGTCAATGCAAGAACCCATTATCCATGCGGGTTTGAAGGCATCATTCGAGCGGTTTCACACCATTGATTTAGAGGGTTGAAGAGCATCTTGCTTTTCAACCCTTTTTCATTTTCCGGGGACGCACTTTGGCTTCGTATTCAATTTGCTTGGGTCGCAGGTGATGGCATGAGTGAGGTCGATTTAGCCTCGGTGGCCCTCGCCGCTTTTGACCAGGTGGTGGCTGCCACGCCGGGCTTTCGGGCACGCGGTGGTCAGCGCGACATGGCGCAACGCATTGCCTCTGCCTTGCAGGGTGTTACTTTGGGTGAACATGATGACCCGCAAAGCGCGGTGGCCGTCATTCAGGCCGGCACCGGCGTTGGCAAATCCGCCGCCTATTTATCCACCACTGTGGCCATGGCCTTGGCGCGCAAAACCCGTGTGGTGGTGTCCACCGCCACCGTGGCGTTGCAAGAGCAATTGATGACCAAAGACCTGCCGGCGCTGGCCGCCGTGCTCGATATGCCATTTGTTTTTGCCCTGGCCAAAGGGCGCGGGCGCTATGTCTGCAAGCTCAAGCTGGAGCGACTGGTGGGCAGCGGCGATGAAGCCCTTGACATGTTTGAAGGCGACGAGGATGCCACTTCGGCCCCGCAAACCATCGCACCCAAACCAGCCAAAGGCGCAGTGTGGCAGGATCCGATAGAGCGGCGCATGCAGCTGTATGACACCCTCGCCTCAAGCCTTGCTACTGGCAAATGGGACGGTGACCGTGACAGCCTGCCCGAACAGCCCGACGCCTCGGACTGGAGCACTGTGGCAGCCGAGCGACACACCTGCACGGCGCGCCATTGCCCCCGTTTTTCTGCGTGTAGTTATTACCAGGCCCGCATGCAATTGGCGCAGGCGCAAGTGATCGTGGCCAACCATGACCTGGTGCTGGCGTCCCTTGGCATGAAGGCGCTGCCCGATTTGGACAACTGCCTGGTGGTGTTTGATGAAGGCCACCATTTGCCAGCTGTGGCACTTGACCAGTTTTCCAGCGCCATGGACTTGAGCGGTTTGCGCTGGCTGGACAAGTTGCCCAAAATCTTGATGGAAGTGGCCGACAAGATGGGGTTTGTGCTGGCGCAGGACGTCACGACACTGGCGCAGCAGCTCAAAACCGCCCTGCTTGAAGCCAGCCGACTGGCGATGGAGCTGCTACGCGGTGTCGCCAGCACCTATGACACGGTTTATCGATTCAAGGAGGGTGTGGTGCCTGAAGTGGTGCTGGAGCCCTTCAAGCTGATTCACGGGCACGCCGCAGCCTTGTCTGATGCGCTCGAAGCGCTGGGGGCAGAGCTCAAATTGCGCGCCACGGAAGACCCACCGCAAGCCGCGGAATGTTCGGTGCAGTATGCCAAGCTGGGCCAACTGGCGCCCAAGATCAACAGCGTGGTGGCCACCAGTGCCATGTGGCTGGCCACTGATGAGCCGCCACTGGCCAAGTGGCTCAAATCTGACACCAGTTCGGGCTTGGTGTCGCTCAGCGCCCATGCGTGCCCGATCGTGCCGGGTGACTTGTTGCGCCGGCACCTATGGCAGCAGGTGCGCGGGGCCGTGGTCACCTCAGCCTCGCTTACCACCTGTGGCAGTTTTGATTATTTTTTGAGTGAAACGGGTTTGGCCGAATTGCCCCAAGTGAGCACCCTGGCGGTCGACAGCCCGTTTGACTATCAGCATCAGGGCCAGCTGATCGTGGCAGACACCGTGGCCGATCCGCGCCAGGTGGATCAGTACACCTCAGAGATGGTGGCGGCCCTGTTGGCCGATTTACGTGGCGTGCCACACGGCGCACTCGTGTTGTTCACCTCGCGCGTGCAGATGCAGGCCGCTGTGAATGCGTTGGACGCTGCGCTGCTGGAGGTGGTGCTGGTGCAGGGGCAGCTGGCGCGCAGCCGCTTGCTGGGTATTCATCAAGCCAGGGTAGAGGCCGGTGCGCCTTCGGTGATTTTTGGTTTGCAGTCGTTTGGCGAGGGGTTGGATCTGCCGGGCACCTTGTGTGAAACCGTGTTCATCACCAAGTTGCCATTCAGCCCGCCGTCTGACCCGGTTGAAGAAGCCCGTGCCGAATGGCTCAAGCGGGCCGGGCGCGACCCGTTCTCAGAGCTGGTGGTGCCCGCCACCGGCATCAAGCTGCTGCAGTGGACCGGGCGCGCGATTCGTTCCGAGACCGACCAGGCGCGGGTGATTTGTTATGACAAGCGCTTGCTGAACATGGCTTATGGCAGACGCATGTTGCAGGGCCTGCCGCCGTATGCGGTGTCACGCCGCCCTTGTCAGTGACGGTCAATGCGTAAAGAAGTGTCAACGTGCTTGCAACCGCGTCCATTGGCCGCATGTGAAAGGCTTCAAAGGAGGTTGAATGGCTGAGTTTGTAAGATCGTTCGCAGGGCTCATGGTGCGCTTGGTGCTGTTGCTGGCTGGGTTGGTTTTTTTTGCCAGTGTGCTGGCGACGGGTTTTGTGGTGCTGTCAGTGTGGCTGCTTCGCGCGTTGTGGGCCAAAGTCACTGGAAAACCAGTGCAGCCATGGATTTTTCAGATGAACCGCCAAACCGCCTGGCAGCATTTTTACCAGCGGGGGCAAGGTCAACAGGCGCAGGCGGCAGACCCCGGTAACGTGGTCGATGCCGAGGCGAAAGACGTGACGGTTGTCACTGATGTGGAGCCCAAACGCATCACGCCGCGTTGACTTTCCATTGCGCCAACAAAAAATAGCTTAGAACCTTTTCATTTAAAGGGCTTGAAGCCAATTTCACTGCCATTTCATTTAGCCAGGCCAGCCCTGACTGCGCCACCCCTTACTCGGTCGTTTCCATCACACGAAGCGCAGTTTCCTGCCAGGTCAGGGCTTCATTCATCAGGTGCGGCGTGTGTTTTCCGGGCGACTCGCGCAGGGCACGCTCATAGTATTCAGTCAGCGCCGGGCGGTAGTCCGGGTGGGCGCATTTCTCGATGATCAGGCGCGCGCGCTGTTTGGGCGACAGGCCGCGCAGGTCGGCCAGGCCTTGCTCAGTGACGAGGATCTGCACATCGTGCTCGGTGTACTGCATTTCCCCGCTGTTGATCTGCTTGCGCACCGTCGGGTCGGATTGGTACGGCAGGCGCATCTGAACGCCATGGACTTCGGCCAGCACGCCATCGAGCTCGGGCGCGATTGAGGCTCCGGTCCACAGTCCAATACGGAACTCTTCACCGGCTGCCTGCGCGCGTTTCACGCGCTTGACCAGCGCCGCCGGCAACTGCTTGGGATAGCCCGAGCCGGTAAAACCGCTCATGCCGACATTGGCGCCGGGCGGAATCAGCTCGGCGGCAGCGTCGGCCGACATGATTTTGGATTTCAGGAGGGGGTTGCGAATACGTTCAGCAGGTGACATACCCGTGGGTTTTTTGAAAGGTGGATTGCGGGAGGGCGAGGCTGGGAGGTGGCCAGACCCGCAAAGTCTAGCAGTGCCGCACCCTTTGATAAGGGTTTACCCTGAGATATAAACCCGATGTCAAAAACCAGGTTAGAAACTAGGCAAGAAACCAGTCGATACATTATTAATAGCTGCTAACGCTTTTTCCAAAGGGGCTAGAAGCCATTTTGGCTTGAAACTTCCAGATGCACCAAGGTGAGGCCGGATTTGCCTGGCGGCGTCAAATATTTGACCGCCAGGCGGTAGCTGTCCAAGTCAAACGACAGCACACCGGTGCGCGTTTGCAGGGCCTGCGACAGATCCTCGTCACTGTGCACCGTGGCCAAGTGGCACCACTGGTCAAAAATATGGAGGTCTGCTTGGCCAGTATGCGGGTTGTATTCGCGCAGGCCCACTGGCCCGGCAAACGGCCAGACGCGCAGCTTGTCGGCGACGAGCGCCATTTGCAGTCGCAGGTGGTGTCGCTCGGGCGCTTCCTCGCCGCAACACACGCCCTTGCAGTGGCCAATCTGGTGGGCAAAACAGCGGCCTTTGCCGGACTCCAGACCCAGTGCCTGCAGGCACAGGCCGTGGGTGTCGGCGAGTTCGCGCAGGTGGCTGATGGCCTGATTTTTGGAGCGATATGGGCCATACAAATTTCCAAACTGCTCGGGCGAGAGTTCCGCGCCGCGCACCAGGGTCAACAGCGGGCGGGCGTTCGGGTTGGCGTCCAGGCGCCAGGCGCACAGACTGCTCTCGCGGCGCAACTGGCGGTTGTGCAGCGGTTGGTGTTTTTTCACCATGCGCGCTTCCAGCAGCAGCGCACCGAGTTCGCCAGCAGTCTCAACCCACTCGATGCGGTGAATCTCTTGGGCAATGCGCATCTCGCGCGGCTCGCGGCTGGCCGCCTGAAAGTGCGACATGACCCGGCTGCGCAGCTTGACACTTTTGCCCACATACAGTGGCAGCGTGCCTTCGCCGTAAAAAATGTACACACCGGGGCCTTCGGGGATGTCGGCCACGTTGGTGTCGAGCTGCGGGGGCAGGGCGGCGCTGCCTTGCAGCAGCACCTGCGCCTGCTGCTGCAGGTGTTCTGCGCCAAACTGCTGCGTCACTTGCGTCAGCCAGGTTTGCATGACTTGCACGTCGCCCATGGCGCGATGCCGTGATTCGGTGCTGATGCCGTGGCGCAGCATGATGGCATCCAACCCGTGGCCTTTTACACCCGGATAGAGCAGGCGCGACAGGCGCACCGTGCACAGCGTTTTGCTGCGCAGCGCCACGTCCATGCGGGAAAATTCGTGCAGCAGAAAGCCGTGGTCAAAGCGCACGTTGTGGGCCACCAGCACGGCGCCGTCCAGCAGCTTCAGCAGCTGTGGGCCGACTTCGTCAAAGCTCGGTGCGTCGGCTACCAGCGCGTTGCTGATGCCGGTGAGTTGCTCGATGAAGCTGGAGATGGACACACCTGGGTTGACCAGCGTGCTCCAGCGCGCCACCTCCACGCCGTGCTCAAAGCGCACCGCCGCAATCTCGGTGATGCGGTCGCGCACCGCGTTGCCGCCAGTGGTTTCCAAGTCAAGCAGGACGTAGCGGGGCAGCATGGGAATTCAAAAAGTAGAGCTACTCGCTCTTATTGAGTATGGGCTGGAGGCCAAAAACATTAGCAAAACATCAGCGCCAGCCAGGCTGGGTCATCCAGCACATTGGCGACTAGATAGGCGCCTACGCGGTAGAACCAGAATTCGAATGTGGCTTGCAGTTCAGGTGATGTCAAAGACATGGATGGCGTAGACGCCTTGGCGGCGGTCAGCAAAAAAACGCTTCAGGGTTTCGCCCACTGTTCTGAAAGCGATCTCGTCCCAGGGGATCTCATCCTCCGTGAACAAACGTGCTTCGATGGTCTCAAACCCCGGATCAAACTGGTCGCTGAGCAGTTGGGCATGGTAAAAAAGGTGCACTTGCCCGACGCGTGGTATGTTCACCAGTGAAAAAAATTCGCCCATCTTAAACTGTGCACCGGCTTCTTCCAGCGTTTCACGCGCTGCGCCTTCACTCACGGTCTCGTTGAGCTCCATGAAGCCTGCTGGCAGCGTCCACTTGCCCCAGCGTGGTTCGATGTTGCGCTTGCACAGCAGCACCTTGTCACCCCATACGGGAATAGTGCCCACCACATTCAACGGGTTTTCGTAGTGAACAGTCTGGCAGGTTGGGCAAACCGCACGGTGTTTGGTATCGCCATCGTCCGGCAACCGGTAGACCACAGAGGTGCCACAGTTTTTGCAGTGTTTGATGGGAGGGCGGTGCATGAACGCAGTGTAATTTGAAAGCACATGTGCCCTGTGCCTGAGGGGGTCAGACCACCTTCAACTCAATGCCGGTCAGTCCGCTGATGTTGCCCAGCAAGGTGTCACCCTTTACGACGGCGCCAATACCCGCTGGTGTGCCGGTGTAAATCAGGTCACCGGGCTGCAGCGCCCAGGCGGCAGAGAGTTGGGCAATGGTTTCTGAGATGTTCCAGATCAACTGGTCAAGCGTGCTGTGCTGACGCAGTTGGCCGTTCACCTGCAGCTTGATCGCGGCTTGCGCCATGTTGCCTGCAGCAGCTTTTGGCGTGACCGGCCCAATCGGCGCAGAGTAATCAAAGCCTTTGCCAATGCACCAGGGGCGGCCTTGTGTCTTCATGTCGCTTTGCAGGTCGCGCCTGGTCATGTCCAAGCCAACGGCATAGCCAAAAATATGGGTTTCTGCCTGATCGACCGGGATATTTTTTCCGCCTGTGCCAATCGCCACCACCAATTCAATTTCATGGTGCAGGTTGTGGGTCAGGCTGGGGTAGGGCAGTGCGGTTGTTTGGCCAGGGGGCGCCACAAGTACCGCGTCCGCTGGCTTCATGAAGAAAAATGGTGGCTCGCGCCCGCTGTGGCCCATCTCCTGGGCGTGCTCGGCGTAATTGCGGCCCACGCAATAAATGCGGTGCACCGGAAACTGCGCGGTTGTGCCCACCACAGGCACGGAAACGACGGGGCCAGGTGCAAAAACGTAGGTCATGTCAGCCTTTCAAACATGCAGGGTGGGAAGCGTCAAGCCGATTTGGCGACCAGATCAAAGTGCTCAACCACCGGTGGGCTGGCAAAAAACGGCCCCACGATGGCCCGCCATGCTGTGAATGCCGGAGAGCCGCGGAAACCCACTGTGTGGTCTTCCAGTGTGGTCCAGAAAATTTGCAGCACATAACGCTGTGGGTTTTCAATGCAGTGGTTCACTTTGAACCCTTCAAAGCCTTGTGCCTTGGCAATGACGGTGTGCAGGCCGCGTTGAACGGCCTCTTCAAATGCCGCGTTTTGACCGGGCAGGATTGAAAAATCAGCAAGTTCAAGAATCATGAAAATCTCCGCAGGTTAGGTGCTGTCTGACTGAGCGTCTAGTCTAGCGTCTTCGGTGCGGGCGGTGGAAGGCGTTGTCTGTGATGGGTCACCCATGAGGTATGCTGGGGAGATGAACCACACCACATTTATTCTTGGCAAAGACGCCGCCCTTGAGTCCACCATCAGTACGCTGCAAGGCAAACTGCAAGCTTTGGGCTTTCACATTGAAGAGCGCAGCTGGCTCAACCCGGTCGATGGCATCTGGTCGGTGCACATCCGCGACCGCGACTGCCCGCTGCTGTTCACCAACGGCAAGGGCGCGAGCCGCCTGGCCTGTCTGGCCAGCGCCCTGGGCGAGTTTTTTGAGCGCCTGTCCACCCATTATTTCTGGACCCATTTCTACCTTGGGCCAGATGTGACAGGGCGCGCGCACGTGCATTTTCCGCAAGAGCGCTGGTTTGCTGTGCCAGAAGATGAGAGCTGGCCCGCCGAGTTGTTGACCTCGGAGTTGCACACGCTTTACAACCCGCAAGCAAACATTGATGCCAGCAGTCTGGTGGATTTCAACTCAGGTGCCACGGAGCGCGGCATTTGTGCCCTGCCGTACGTGCGCCAGAGCGACGGCAAAACGGTGTTTTTCCCGGTCAACATTATTGGCAACCTGTATGTCAGCAACGGCATGTCGGCGGGCAACACCCAGATGGAAGCCCGCACGCAGGCTTTGTCCGAGGTGTTTGAGCGCGCCATCAAGGCGCGCATCATCAGCGAGGGCATTTGCCTGCCCGATGTGCCAGATGCCGTGATTGCGCGCTACCCGCGCATTGCCCGGGGCATTGAGGCGCTGCGTGAGGCCGGTTTTGGTATTTTGGTGAAAGACGCCTCACTGGGTGGCCAATACCCGGTGATGAATGTCACCTTGCTGAATCCGCTCGACCAGGGTTGTTTTGCCAGCTTTGGTGCCCACCCGCGCTTTGAAGTCGCACTTGAACGTGCCTTGACCGAGCTGCTGCAGGGCAGGGCGCTGGACGCGTTGTCAGGCTTCCCGGCCCCAGGGTTTGATCTGGAAGAAACGGCCAGCTCCACAAACATCGAGATTCATTTTGTGGATTCCAGCGGCGTCATCCACTGGAAGTTTTTGGGCGACGTGCCTGATTTCGAGTTTGTTGACTGGAATTTCAGCAGCACCACCGCAGAAGACTATGCCTGGAACCTGGAGCGTCTGCACCATGACGGCCATGAGGTCTACATTGCCGATTTTGAGCAACTTGGCGTCTACGCCTGCCGCATCCTGGTGCCAGGCCTGTCAGAGATCTACCCGATTGATGACCTGGAGTTCGAGAACAACAGCGTCGCCAACAACTTCCGCGAAGCTGTTTTGAACCTGCCGGATCTGGATGATGAAGAGTGTGTCGACCTGCTCGAAACCCTCAACGAGTCCAGCCTGGCAGACCACCGCCCAGTGGCTAATCTGATTGGCTTGGCCGCCGATGCCGGTTCGTTCTGGAGCGATCTGCGCCTGGGTGAACTCAAAACCCTGCTGGCTTTGGCTGTGGGTGACGAAGCCGCCACGCTGGAAGGTTGTGAATGGATTCTGAACTTTGATCAGGTCAACCCGCAGCGCAAGCGCGTCTACGCCTGCATCCAAAACCTGATCAACCTGGCCGACATGGGTGACAGTGGTCCGTATCTGGACACTTTGGCGCTGCTGTATGGTGCCGGCCCGCTGGCCCAGGCGCACGCGCTGATCATGCAGGAAGACCGCTTCATGGGTCTGAGCGCACCCGGCCTGGCGTTGGAAGGTTGTGAGATGCACCACAAGCTGCTGCAGGCTTACGACAAGATTCACGCCTTCGAATAAGTGTTTGCGGCGCGTGCACCCGAATTGGTTGATTCCTGACTGGCCGGCCCCTGCTGGGGTGCGCGCCGTGTGCACCACGCGTGCCGGCGGTGTGTCAACTGCACCCTATGACACTTTCAATCTGGGTGACCACGTCGGCGACAACCCTGCACATGTGGCAGCCAACCGAGCCAAGCTGCAGGCCGCATTGGGTGTGCGCCCAGTATTTTTGAACCAGGTGCATGGCGTGCAGGTGGTTCAGTTAGACACAGACAGCGTCGACGGGATCGTGGCTGATGCCTGCATTACCCATCAGTTGGGTGTGGCTTGCACAGTGATGGTGGCCGACTGCCTACCGGTGTTGTTTACCACCAGCCAAGGCCATGCCGTGGCTGCGGCACACGCTGGCTGGCGCGGTTTGGCCGGGCAAGATGGCGTTGGCGTGCTGGAAGAAACTTGTAAGCATTTTAGTGCTCTAGCCCTTAAAAATAAAGCGCAAGTAGCTACTGAAATAATAGCGTGGCTGGGGCCGTGTATTGGCCCTGATGCGTTTGAGGTGGGAGAAGAAGTGCGTGCGGGCTTCGCTGCCAATAACGTGCTGTCAGACGTTTGCTTCAAAAAAAATGCGTCAGGCAAATGGCTGGCCGATCTGGCGGGCCTGGCGCGTCTGCGGCTCCGCGCGATGGGCATCACGCAAATTTATGGGAACGACAGCAGTTCCGCCTGGTGCACGGCGACGGATGCTTCACGGTTCTTTTCGTATCGGCGTGACCGGGTCAGCGGCCGTTTCTGTGCCAGCATCTGGCGAGCGGTTTAGTGCAGCCTGCGCGTCAGCCAATTCTGCGCGCTCCTTTTCCCTGATCGCGCGTTTGCGTGTCGGTGCACCCATCACGTACACCACGATCGACATCGGCAGCAAGCCATAAAGCAAAAAAGTAATGATGCCCCCGAGCACCGTGCCGTTGGTGTTGGTGGCCTCGGCCACTGCCATCATGATGGTCACATAAAGCCAGGCAATGGGAACGATGTACATAAATCTGGAGGTATTTTTACGGGTCAATTCAAAACTGTCAGGTTTCCGAAGGGCTTGCCTTAAGATACTAGCCGGTTTGAAATAGATCATTATTCAAAGGGTAAAGAATGAACGATAACGCTCAGGAACTTTGGCTCCAATCGGCCCAAAAAATGCAGCAATCCATGACCGAGAACTGGACAAAGACCTTTGAGTCGTTCCAGAACATGGACCTGGCCAGTGCCGGTAAAAAACTGATGGCCCCCACCGCCAAGGCACCCAAGATCAAGTTTTCCCCTGAAAAACTGCAAGCCCTTCAAAAGCAGTACCTGGACGGGGCCAGCGAGCTTTTTGCCAGCAGCCTGCAAGGTGCCACCAAGCTCAATGACCGGCGATTTGCCAACGAGGCATGGGCAGCCAATCCAGCGGCAGCATTTTCTGCGGCTGCATACCTTTTGAATGCCAAAACGCTGACGCAAATGGCCGAAGCCGTTGACACTGATGCCAAGACCCGTGCGCGCATTCAGTTCGCGGTTGAGCAGCTCACCGCCGCTGCGGCGCCCAGCAATTTCATGGCGACCAACGCCGAAGCACAGAAAAAAGCCATTGACACCAAGGGTGAGAGCATCGCCAAAGGCATTCAAAACCTGTTGCATGACATCAAACAGGGCCATGTGTCGATGACCGACGAGAGCGTGTTTGAAGTGGGCAAAAATGTGGCCACCACCGAAGGCGCCGTGGTGTTTGAGAACGAACTGTTCCAGCTCATTGAATACAAGGCGTTGACCGACAAGGTCTATGAAAAACCTTTCCTGATGGTGCCACCCAGCATCAACAAGTTTTACATCCTTGACCTGCAGCCTGAAAACTCGCTGGTCAGGTATGCTGCGGCGCAAGGCCACCGTACCTTTCTGGTGAGCTGGCGCAACCCGGACGCTTCTTTGGCCAAGGCCACGTGGGACGATTACATCGAAAACGCGGTGATCAAGGCGATTTCGGTCACCCAGGAGATCTCCGGCTCCAAAACCATCAACGCCCTGGGCTTCTGTGTCGGTGGCACCATGCTCGGCACGGCATTGGCAGTGCTCGCCGCTCGCGGTGAAAAACCGGTGGCCAGCGCCACCTTCCTGACCTCGATGCTCGACTTTGCCGACACCGGCGTGCTTGATTTGTTCATTGATGAAGGTTTTGTCAAATACCGTGAGCAGGAAATGGGCAAGGGCGGCCTGATGAAGGGCAAAGACCTGGCCATGACGTTCAGTTTTTTGCGCCCGAATGATCTGGTGTGGAACTATGTGGTGGGCAACTACCTCAAGGGTGAAACACCCCCACCATTTGACCTGCTGTACTGGAACAGCGACGGCACCAACCTGCCCGGCCCGTTTTACGCCTGGTACCTGCGCAACACCTACCTTGAAAACAACCTCACCAAGCCCGGAAAAGCCACGGTGTGTGGCGAGAAGGTTGACCTGAACCTGGTTGACATGCCGGTCTACATCTATGGCTCGCGCGAGGACCATATCGTGCCAATTGGCGGTGCTTACGCGACCACCCAGTACCTGCCCGGCAAAAAACGTTTTGTGATGGGTGCCTCCGGCCACATTGCCGGAGTGATCAACCCGCCAGCCAAAGGCAAACGCAGCCACTGGATTCGTGACGACGGCAAGCTTCCCAAAACGGTTGATCAGTGGTTGACAGCTGCCACCGAGCACAAAGGCAGCTGGTGGACTGATTGGTCAAACTGGCTTGCATCCCAGGCGGGCAAGGAAATTACCGCCCCTAAAACCTATGGCAAAGGCAAATACAAAGCCATCGAGCCAGCACCGGGCAGTTACGTGAAAGCCAAGGCCTGATTTTTCAGTTTAATTTGACTTTAACCAGAACACAGGAGACTAAATGGAAGACATCGTCATCGTTTCAGCGGCGCGCACAGCCGTGGGTAAGTTTGGTGGTTCATTGGCAAAAATTGCCGCACCCGAACTGGGTGCCACCGTCATCAAGGCTTTGCTGGCACGCACCGGCTTGAGCGCCAACCAGATTGATGAAGTGATTCTTGGCCAGGTGCTGGCCGCGGGTTCAGGGCAAAACCCGGCGCGCCAGTCCACCCTCAAAGCTGGTCTGGCCCAGGAGACTCCGGCTCTGACCATCAACGCGGTGTGTGGCTCTGGCCTGAAGGCTGTGATGCTGGCGGCCCAGGCCGTTGCCTGGGGTGACAGCGACATCGTGATCGCTGGTGGTCAGGAAAACATGAGTGCCTCTCCGCACGCGCTGATGGGTTCACGCGACGGCATGCGCATGGGTGACTGGAAGATGGTTGACACCATGATCGTGGACGGCCTGTGGGACGTGTACAACCAATACCACATGGGCATCACCGCTGAAAACGTGGCAAAAGCGTGCAGCATCAGCCGTGACATGCAGGACGCTTTGGCGCTGGCCAGCCAGCAAAAAGCCGCTGCAGCGCAAGATGCCGGCCGCTTCAAGGACGAAATCGTTGACGTGCTGATTCCCCAGCGCAAGGGCGACCCGCTGGTGTTCAACACTGACGAATTCCTGAACCGCAAATCCAACGCAGAAGCGCTGGCGGGTTTGCGCCCGGCTTTCGACAAGACAGGTTCTGTGACCGCGGGCAATGCCTCCGGCATCAACGATGGCGCCGCCGCCGTGATGGTCATGACCGCCAAAAAAGCCGCAGCCCTGGGCTTGACACCTCTGGCGCGCATTGCTGCCTTCGGCACCACCGGTCTGGATCCGGCACAAATGGGTCTGGGGCCAGTGTCTGCCTCCCGCAAAGCGCTGGCGCGTGCTGGCTGGAGCGTGGCCGACGTCGACTTATTTGAATTGAACGAGGCCTTTGCCGCCCAAGCCTGCGCGGTGAACCAGCAACTGGAGGTAGACCCCGCCAAAGTGAACGTCAACGGTGGCGCCATTGCCATTGGCCACCCGATTGGTGCGTCCGGTTGCCGCATTCTGGTGACCCTGCTGCACGAAATGCAACGCCGCAACGCCAAAAAGGGTCTGGCTGCGCTGTGTATTGGTGGTGGTATGGGGGTTTCCCTTGCCCTTGAGCGCTGATTTAGCAGCCATAATTAATTTTTCACAAAGAGGAGTAGTTCATGAGTCAAAAAGTAGCTTACGTCACCGGCGGCATGGGTGGTATCGGTACCGCCATTTGCCAGCGCTTGAGCAAAGAAGGGTTTACTGTCATTGCTGGCTGTGGCCCAACCCGTGACCATGCCAAATGGGTGGCTGAACAAGCTGCACTGGGCTTCACATTTTTCGCGTCTGCCGGCAATGTGGGTGACTGGGACTCCACCGTGGAAGCCTTCACCAAGGCCAAGGCCGAGCACGGCAGCATTGACCTGCTGGTGAACAATGCCGGCATCACCCGTGACCGCATGTTTCTGAAAATGTCGCGCGAAGACTGGGACGCCGTGATTGAGACCAACCTGAACTCCATGTTCAACGTGACCAAACAAGTGGTTGGCGACATGGTTGAAAAAGGCTGGGGCCGCATCATCAACATCTCCAGCGTGAACGGTGTCAAGGGTCAGGCCGGTCAAACCAACTACTCGGCAGCCAAAGCCGGTATGCACGGTTTCTCCATGGCGTTGGCGCAAGAGTTGGCCACCAAAGGCGTGACAGTCAACACCGTAAGCCCAGGCTACATCGGCACCGACATGGTCAAGGCGATTCGCCAGGAAGTGCTCGATAAGATCATTGCCACGGTGCCTGTCAAGCGCCTGGGTGAGCCGTCCGAGATTGCTTCCATCATCGCCTGGTTGGCGTCTGATGAAGGTGGCTACGCTACCGGTGCCGAGTTCTCGGTGAATGGTGGCTTGCACATGGGCTAAATGTGACGCACGGTCACTTGACAGCAAAAAACCCGCCCAAGGCGGGTTTTTTCATGGGTGATCGGGCTGTCTGTTGCACCCGCGCATGAGCGTTTCAACAGTCAGGAGAAAACTTCAGCGCGGTCCAACTTGGCCGCAGCTTTGTCCTTGGCTGCCAGTAGTGGTTCGGTTTGCATCGGCCATGCCACACCCACCGCAGGGTCGCTCCATAACAGGCTGCGCTCATATTCGGGGTGGTAGTAATCGGTGGTTTTGTACAAAAACTCGGCACTGTCGCTGGTCACCAGAAAGCCATGGGCAAATCCGGGTGGGATCCAGAGCTGGCGCTTGTTCTCGGCGGAGAGCACCACGCCTTCCCATTCGCCAAAGGTGGGGGAGTTGCGGCGCAAATCTACCGCCACGTCAAACACCTCGCCCTGTGTCACCCGTACCAGCTTGCCCTGCGGGTGCTGAATTTGGTAGTGCAGGCCGCGCAGCACGCCTTTGGCTGACTTGCTGTGGTTGTCCTGCACAAACTGCACGTCCAGCCCGGTGGCTTGGGCAAAGTCGCGCGCGTTAAAGCTCTCGTAGAAAAAGCCACGGGTATCGCCAAACACTTTGGGTTCAAGAATCAGAACTTCGGGCAGGCGGGTGGGGGTTACGGTGTATGGCATGGTTTTGGTTTTGGGTTAAGCGTCATTGCGAGCGAGGTGTGGCAATCCAGGGCTTCCAACATCGTGGATTGCCACGTTGCTACGCTCCTCGCAATGACGGGAGCAGTTGTCATTGGGAGCGAAGTGTGGCAATCCAGTGTCTGGCGGTTAGCCTAACAGCCCAAGCAAATACTGGCCATAGCCGTTCTTGGCCAAGGGTGCCGCCAGCTTCTGAATCTGCGCGGCGTCAATCCACTTCTGCGCAAAGGCAATTTCTTCCGGGCAGGCCACTTGCAGGCCTTGGCGCTTTTGCAGGGTGGCAATGAAACTTGCCGCCTCCAGCAGGCTGTCATGGGTGCCGGTGTCAAGCCAGGCGTAGCCTCGGCCCATGATTTCCACATCAAGCTGGTTCTGTTCCAGATAAACACGGTTCACATCGGTGATTTCAAGCTCGCCACGGTGTGAGGGCTTGATGTTGGAAGCAATGTCACAGACCTGGTTGTCGTAGAAATACAGACCGGTGACGGCGTAGTTGCTCTTGGGTGCTTTGGGCTTTTCTTCGATGCTGATAGCACGCTTGTGCGCATCAAACGCCACCACACCATAACGCTCGGGGTCGTTCACATGGTAGGCAAACACGCTGGCACCGGTTTGGCGCGCATCCGCGTTGGCCAGTTGTTTGCTGAGGTCGTGGCCATAAAAAATGTTGTCGCCCAGCACCAAGGCGCTCGGCTGGCCATTGACAAAATCGCGGCCAATGATGAAAGCCTGCGCCAGACCATCCGGGCTGGGTTGCACCGCGTAGCTGATGTTCATGCCCCATTGGCTGCCGTCGCCCAGTAGCTCGGCAAAACGCGGCGTGTCTTGCGGGGTGGAGATGACCAGCACCTCACGAATGCCAGCCAGCATCAAGGTGCTCAGCGGGTAATAAATCATGGGTTTGTCATAGACCGGCATGAGCTGCTTGCTGACAGCCTGCGTGACCGGGTAAAGCCGGGTGCCAGAGCCCCCGGCGAGGATGATGCCTTTGCGTGTTGTCATGATTTGTTTTTCCCTGAGTTTTAAAGAATTTCGGCCAGCATGCGGTTAACACCGGTTTGCCATGGTGGCAGGGTCAAACCGAAGGTTGATTGCAGTTTGCCGGTGTTCAGACGCGAGTTGTGCGGGCGACTGGCAGGTGTCGGGAAGGCACTGGTGAGCACCGGCACAACCTCATTAGCTATTATTTTAATAGCTGATTGTGTAAGTTCTGCCTGGGCTAGAACGTGTTTTGCATAGTCAAACCAGGTGGTTTCGCCGCTGGCGACTAAATGGTACAGGCCCGATAGCTGTTCGCTTGACGGCGACTGCAACACGTGCCTGATGGCGTGGGCGGTCACGTCTGCGATCAGATCGGCCCCTGTGGGTGCGCCAAATTGGTCGTTGATCACGGTCAGCTTGTCGCGCTCTTGCCCTAGGCGCAGCATGGTTTTGGCAAAGTTGCCACCGCGTGCGGCATAAACCCAGCTGGTTCTAAAAATCAGGTGCTGTAGGCAGTGCTGGGCAACGAGCGATTCGCCTTCGAGCTTGGTAGACCCATAGACGCTCAAGGGGGCAGTGGTATCTGTTTCAACCCAGGGCGTCTCACCCCTGCCGTCAAAAACGTAGTCGGTGCTGTAGTGCACCAGCCAGGCACCGAGCTTGGCGGCTTCAATAGCCAACACCTCAGGTGCCAGGGAGTTGAGCGTGTGGGTCAGATCAGGTTCTGATTCTGCTTTGTCGACAGCGGTGTGGGCGGCGGCGTTGACGATGACATCGGGCTTGATGGCACGAACCGTTTCAGCCAGACCCAACAGGTTGCTCAGGTCGCCACAAAAGTCGGTGCTGTGGCGATCCAATGCGACGAGTTCGCCCAAAGGTGCCAGGCTGCGCTGCAGTTCCCAGCCAACCTGGCCGTTTTTGCCCAATAGGAGAATTTTCAAAACATAGCCCTGAAATTAATTGGAATCTGATCCCAATCATTGGTATTGCATTTGCACCCAGTCGCGGTAGGCGCCACTTTGCACATGGGCGACCCAGTCCGGGTTGTCCAGGTACCACTGCACGGTTTTGCGGATGCCGGACTCAAATGTTTCAGCCGGTTTCCAGCCGAGTTCGCGCTCAAGCTTGCGCGCGTCAATGGCGTAGCGGCGGTCGTGGCCGGGGCGGTCAGTCACGTAGGTGATTTGCTCTTTGTACGGCTTGCCATCGGCACGGGGACGCAATTCGTCAAGCAAAGTGCACACGGTATGCACGATGTCCAGGTTGGCTTTTTCGTTCCAGCCACCCACGTTGTAGATTTCACCTAGGCGACCAGCCTCCAAAACGCGGCGGATGGCGCTGCAGTGGTCTTTGACATACAGCCAGTCACGAATTTGCTGGCCGTCGCCGTACACCGGCAGCGGCTTGCCTGCCAGCGAGTTGACGATCAGCAGCGGGATCAGTTTTTCAGGGAAGTGGTAGGGGCCGTAATTGTTGGAGCAATTGGTGGTAAGCACCGGCAGGCCGTAGGTATGGTGCCAGGCGCGCACCAGATGGTCGCTGGCGGCTTTGCTGGCGCTGTAAGGGCTATTGGGCTCAATGTGGCTGGACTCGGTAAAGGCCGGGTCGTCTTTGGCCAGGGAACCGTAGACCTCGTCGGTTGAGACATGCAGGAACCTGAACGCTGCCTTTTGATCAGCCGGCAGGTTTGACCAATACCCGCGTACCGATTCGAGAAGGTTGAAGGTGCCCACGATGTTGGTCTGGATGAATTCACCGGGGCCGTGGATGGAGCGGTCGACGTGGCTCTCGGCGGCAAAGTTGACCACCGCGCGGGGCTGGTGCTGTGCCAGCAGCTGGGTCACCAGCGCTGCATCGCCGATGTCACCTTGCACCAGGGTGTGGCGTGCATCACCCTGCAGGCTTTGCAGCGTTTCGGGGTTGCCGGCGTAGGTGAGTTTGTCGAGGTTGATGACGGGTTCGTCATTCAAAGCCAGCCAGTCAAGAACGAAATTGGCACCAATAAAACCAGCGCCGCCTGTGACCAAGATCATGATGATTTCCCTAATGGTGGTTGGCAAAGCGAACGCTGGCGACAGGGATTGCCGCGCTACGCTTGCAATGACACATGCTTATTTCAACTTGCTGCAGATTCTATTTCGGTGGACACCACCAGCCACTGTTCTTCCAAGCTTTGTAATTCTTCATTCACTGCTTTCAAGCGTTTGCCCAGGTTGGCAAAGTCTGACGGTGGTGGTGATTGGCTGAGGTGGCCTTCGAGTGAGGCGCCTTCGCCATTGAGCACAGCCATGCGCGCCTCAATGTCTGAGAGTTTGCGCTTGAGCGAGCCCGTGGGTGCGGGCTTGTGTTTGACCTTGGCGGCCGCTGCCTGGGCTTCAGCTTGTGCCTTGCGTTCGGCCTTGGCGGCGGCGCTGCTGGCTTCCTTGATGGCTTCGCGCTGGCGCTTGGCTTCATCGAGCAGGTAGCGCTGGTAGTCGTCAAGGTCACCATCAAAGGGTTCGACGCCACCGCGTGACACCATCCAGAATTCGTCGCACACGCTTCTGAGCAGGGCACGGTCGTGGCTGACCAGCATCACGGTGCCTTCAAACTCGTTGAGCGCCATGGCCAGCGCTTCGCGGGTGGCCAGGTCCAGGTGGTTGGTGGGCTCGTCGAGCAGCAGCAGGTTGGGGCGCTGCCAGACGATCATGCACAGCACTAGGCGGGCTTTTTCGCCACCGCTCATGCTGCCCACAGCCTGCTTGACCATGTCGCCGCCAAAATTAAAGGTGCCCAGAAAGCTGCGCAGGTCTTGTTCGCGGGTCTGCTGGCCGACGATCTTGCCAGCGGCCGTCATGTCTTTGACCAGACGGATCATGTGCTCCAGCGGTGTGTCTGACGGGCGCAGCACATCGAGCTCTTGCTGGGCAAAGTAGCCAATGCTCAAGCCCTTGCCCTCAGTGATCTCGCCGCTGATGGGCAGCAAATCACGCGCAATGGTTTTCACCACGGTTGATTTACCCTGGCCGTTGGCGCCCAAAATACCAATACGCTGACCTGCCAGCACCGATTTGCTAACGTTCTTCACAATCACGGTAGGCGGTGTGCCTTCAGGCGCATCCTCGGGCGGCGGGTAACCAAAGCTCACCCCAGACATCGACAACATCGGGTTGGGCAGGTTGGCGGGTTCCTTGAATTCAAAGGTGAAGTCGGCCTCAGACAACAGCGGTGCGATTTTTTCCATGCGGTCCAGCGCCTTGACCCGGCTTTGCGCCTGCTTGGCTTTGCTGGCCTTGGCCTTGAAGCGGGCAATGAACTTTTGCAGGTGGGCAATTTTGTCTTGTTGCTTGGCAAAGGCATTTTGCTGCAGGTTCATCTGCTCGGCGCGCATGTCCTCGAACTTGCTGTAGTTGCCGCCGTAGCGCACCAGCTTGCCGGCGTCAATGTGCAGGGTGACGTTGGTGATGGCATCCAGAAACTCGCGGTCATGGCTGATGACGATCATGGTGCCTTCGTACCTTTTCAGCCAGGCCTCCAGCCACACCAGTGCGTC
>JBBQZG010000038.1:0-22296 GCA_038207945.1 Burkholderiales bacterium | reverse complement strand
AAATGACATTCCGTTGAATTCAAAATGGATGTCCATGGAGCGATACTAGCATTTGTATTAACTATGTCAATACAAAACCGGATGATCAGCATGGTGACGCCTTGATCGGCCTAAAGCCTCGCACACGCATGCGCTGAGCAGCCGGGATTTTCACTACCGATCAGCGCGCTCTGACAAAAACGAGGCCATCGGCTTTCCCGCAGCTGATGCCTGCGCGTCAATCGGCCTGAAACTGCGCGGCTTTCTTGCCTTTGAAGGGTGCGTAAAAAAACCTTGATGGTTCGCATGTCGGCCTCCAGATCGCCGCTGGGGTAAAGCAACGGACCCAAGCCACTGATCTTGCGGGTGTAGTCCATGTAGGCCATCACGATGGGCATTTGAGCGGTTTGAGCGATGTGATAGAAGCCGGTTTTCCAATAGCGGACTTTGCTGCGTGTGCTATCGGGCGGCACGATCAGCTGCAGTGCACAGGTGGCCTGGGTGATGGCCTGGGCCGAGGCCGCTACCAGGTTGTTGGCCTTGGAACGGTCCACCGTAATGCCACCCAGCCAGCGCATCAACCCTCCAAACGGAAAACGGAAAATGCTGGCCTTGCCCATCCAGTGAATGTTCAGCTGAAGCGCGAACGCCACCATCAGCGTGTAGGGCAGGTCCCAGTTGCTGGTGTGTGGTGCAGCGATAAAGACACTTTTTTGTGCCTCGGACGGCAAGGTCCCAGCACTTTCCAGCCGGCAAGTTTCAGGTGGCCGACCGAAAAACCACGCAGCAGGGTGTTGACGATGGGCGTCGAGAAGATGGTTCGCTGCATGTCACCGACGTGTTTTGCAGCCTGGGAACCCCATGTTGGCTGAAGGCGTTGCGTCTGCCGATGCTGCTGTGCCCACCGCAATGCTGCCCGATCGATACAAATTCCAGCCGTTGCCCTTGAAATGCAGCGTCCAGCCCGGCGTGTTCTCCGCGATGGGGTTGCCCGAGCGCGCGACAAACCAGTGGCCCGGGGTTTGTGCCACGCGGGCCAGCACCTCTTTGGATTGCAACACCTGTCCTGCCTGAGCATCAAAGTCGGCACCCTCAAACAGTTCGCGCTGCCAGCCGTCGCCTGATTTTTCACGCAGAGTCGGCCAGTCTTCCACGGCGATCATGGCCTGAGTGGTTTGCACGTAAAACGGCAAATCATAGGGGTAGGCGCCCGACACATAAAACCTGTCGCTGGGGCTCGCCGCGCAGGCCAGCACCTCGGCCACATCTTTTGAGCGGCCGGTTTTTGTGACGTCACCTACCTTGAGCGCCAACACCAGCGCAATCGCCAGGTTCAGCATGCAAATACCGACAAACCATCTGTGGGCATTGGGTCTGCGCGACATCACACGCGCCCAACCCAGCGACGCCAGCAAGGCCAGCGGCGGCAGCACTGGCAGGATATAGCCCACCAGTTTGGAGTTCGGAATCGAGAAAAATACCAGAATTGCCAGCAACCAGGCCCAGCACAGACGCCACCAGACCTTGTCCATGCCAATGGCGGACGTGAGTGTCATGGCTGTCACCCGGCGCACCTGTCCCAGCGCGAAAAACAGCCAGGGAAACAGCAGCAGCGTGAGCGCCAGCAGGAAAAACCACCAGGGTTGCGGGTTGTTGTAGGTGGTGGCGGTGTAACGGTTGAACTGCTGCCCGATGAACATGTAGTTAAAGAAGTCGGGGTATTTTTGTTGCGCCAGCACAAACCACGGCAGGGCGACGACAGCAAACAGCGCCAGGCCGCTGACCCAGGGCAGGTAAAGTACTTTCTTGAGTTGGCGCGTCCAGATCAACCAGATCAAAAGCACCAGCCCCGGCAGTGCAATGCCAATCAGCCCTTTGCTCAGCATGCCCAGCGCGCAGGCCAGAAAACCCAACCGGGCCAGCCAGGCATTGGGTTTGTCACCAGCCATGAAGGCAAATGCAAAGCAGCCAATCGCCAGGCTGATCCAGGTGGCCACCAGCATGTCGTGGTTCACATATTGCCCACCCACCAGAAATCCCAAGCCGGTGCCCAGCATGATGACGGCACGGCGGGCTATTGGCTCGCTGCTGATGTGGCGCGCCGCCAGGTACAACGCGGTCAGCATCAACCCGGCATGCAGGGCGGGCACCAGCCGCAAGGCCACTTCGTTGACGCCAAAAATGGCCAGGCTGATGGCATCAAGCCAATACAGCAGCGGTGGTTTGTGAAAGAACGGAATTCCGTTGAGGCGTGGTGTCAACCAGTCACCGCTCATCAGCATCCAGCGGCCAATTTCGCCATACCGCCCTTCGTCAGGCACCGCCAGAGGTCTGAGGGCGGCCAAGAGCAGCAGCAGCAGCCAAAGTGCTGCCAGGATAAGCCATGATTTTTGTCGCTCTTTGGAGGACGGTGCCAGTGAGGTCATAGGGCGCATGCAAATGCCCAGGCAGGCTGGGCAAAAGGGAAAAGTGAAGGGGTTGGTTTACAGACCGGCTGCCGCGCGTAGTGCCTGTGCTTTGTCGGTACGCTCCCAGGAAAACTCTGGCTCTTCACGACCAAAGTGGCCGTAGGCTGCCGTTTTTTCGTAGATCGGGCGCAACAAGTCCAGCATCTGGATGATGCCGCGCGGGCGCAGGTCAAAGTGCTCGTGCACCAGGGCTGCGATTTGGTCGTCAGAAATCACACCGGTGCCTTCGGTGTAGACGGTCACGTTCATCGGCTTGGCCACACCAATGGCGTAGGCCACCTGAATCTGGCACTGGCGCGCCAGGCCGGCGGCCACGATGTTTTTGGCCACATAACGGGCAGCATAAGCGGCGGAGCGGTCAACCTTTGTTGGGTCTTTGCCGCTGAACGCACCGCCGCCGTGCGGGCAGGCGCCGCCGTAGGTGTCGACAATGATCTTGCGGCCGGTCAGTCCACAGTCGCCTTGCGGGCCGCCAATGACAAAACGTCCGGTCGGGTTGATCAGGTATTTGGTGTCCGCCGTCAGCCACTCCTTGGGTAGCACGGGCTTGATGATGTCTTCAATCACGGCCTCAATGAACGCAGGTTTCATCTTGGCGCCATCGCTCATTTCGGGGCTGTGCTGGCTCGACAGCACCACGGTGTCAATGCTGTGCGGTTTTCCGTCGACATAACGCATGGTGACCTGGCTCTTGGCATCGGGCCGCAGGAAAGGCAGGCGGCCGTCTTTGCGCAACTGTGCCTGACGCTCCATCAGGCGGTGGGCATAGTAAATGGGCGCGGGCATCAGCTCGGGTGTCTCGTTGCAGGCGTAACCGAACATCAAGCCCTGGTCGCCGGCACCCGTGTTGAGGTGATCGTCAGAGGCGTGATCCACCCCCTGGGCAATGTCGTTGCTCTGCTTGTCATAGGCCACCAGTACGGCGCAGCCTTTGTAGTCAATGCCGTACTCGGTGTTGTCATAGCCAATGCGTTTGATGGTGTCGC
The DNA here is from genome assembly GCA_038207945.1 of Burkholderiales bacterium. Classification (GTDB taxonomy): domain Bacteria; phylum Pseudomonadota; class Gammaproteobacteria; order Burkholderiales; family Burkholderiaceae_C; genus Rhodoferax. The sequence goes on along the minus strand of JBBQZG010000038.1, from coordinate 18,863 downwards.
GTGCCACCTGGATGTAGTCCACGTTGGCGTTGGTGGTGATTTCTCCTGCCAGCACCACCAGACCGGTGTTGCACAGGGTTTCTGCGGCAACGCGTGATTTGGGGTCTTGCTTGAAAATCGCGTCCAGAATCGCATCGGATATCTGGTCAGACACCTTGTCCGGGTGGCCTTCAGAGACCGATTCGGAAGTAAATAGAAAGTCGTTCGCCATGATCAAAGCTCCAATAAAAAGTTAACAACCGGGTTGCGTTGCCTGGGCTTTTTGGGGCTTTCAGCGAACGCTTTAGCAGAAATGTCAAAGATTTGACAAGGCACAATGACGACCTGTTGAGGTGACCAAAGTGTGTGTCGCCCTGCAAGTAGTTCTGTAACTCGGCGACCCAAGTAGTTTATCTCACCCCATGATCACCCTTTTCAAGTTGCTGTCTCACTGCCCGCTGTGGCTGCTGCATGGCATGGGTGCAGCGCTCGGGTGGTTGGTGTTTTTGGTCTCGCCCACGTACCGCAGGCGCTTCACGGCCAATGCGCGTCAGGCCGGGTTGGCGTGGCGGCAATGGCTGGGCGCGGTGGGCGAGGGCGGCAAGCTGGTGGCTGAGTTGCCGAGGCTGTGGATGGGCAAGCCGGTGCGAACCTTGTGGCAAGGCGCTGAGCATGTCGATGCGGCGCTTGAGCAAGGCCGAGGCGTGGTGTTTTTGACGCCGCATCTGGGCTGTTTTGAAATTGCACCGCAGGCTTATGTGCAGCGCTATGGCCAGGCGGGCAAGCCCTTGACCGTGTTGTTTCGCCCACCGCGCCAAGCCTGGCTGCGCGATGTGGTGAGTGCAGCGCGTCAGCGGCCGGGTTTGCAGGCCGCCCCGACCACGTTCTCCGGCGTCAAGCAAATGATCAAGGCGCTCAAACATGGCGAGTCGGTGGCTGTGCTGCCCGATCAGGTGCCCCCTCTTGGCATGGGCCTGATGGCACCTTTTTTTGGCCGCGATGCCTACACCATGACCCTGTCGGTGCGGCTGGTGCAGCAAACGGGTGCCACGGTGTTGCTGGCTTGGGGCGAGCGCCTCGGCTGGGGGCGCGGTTACCGGGTGCATGTGCAGCCCCTGACAGAGGCACTGCCAACCCCGTTGCTGGAGGCGGTCACGGCGGTGAATCGTGCCATGGAAAAGTTGGTGTTGCAGTGCCCGCAGCAGTATCTGTGGGGCTATGCGCGCTACAAGCAGCCACGGACTGTGCCCTGACCTGCACATCGTCATTCACCATGGGAACCCGTCTGATTCTTGTTTTGATGCACGCCCTTGCGTACTTGCCACTCGCCTGGGTGCGCGCCCTGGGCTGGCTGCTGGGGTGGGTGTTGTATGCCGTGGTGGGTGCGCGCCGGCGTGTCGTGCAGACCAATTTGCGCTTGTGTTTTCCGTTGCTCGATCCGGCTGAGCGGCGTGCCCTGTCGCACCAGGTGTTTGTGCGATTTGCCCAGGCTTGGCTGGACCGTGGCTGGCTTTGGCACGGCTCACCAGAGTGTGTGAGGTCGCGCTTGAAAATCACCGGCGCGGTCGGCGAACTCGTGGGCTCAGACCCGGTCGTGATATTTGCCCCGCATTTTGTGGGTATGGATGCCGGCGGGACGGCGCTGACGCAACAGCAGTCGCGTCGCATCACCAGCATCTACACCAACCAGTCCAACAAACTCATTGACGCCTGGATCATGAAGGGGCGGCTGCGCTTTGGATCACTTCGGCTGTTTGGTCGGGCCGAAGGCGTCAAAACCATCATCGCCTCCTTGCGCCAGGGCGAACCGCTGTACCTGTTGCCGGACATGAACTTTGGCCCGCATGAATCGTTGTTTGTGCCGTTTTATGGCGTCAGTGCGGCTACAGTGCCTTCGTTGTCACGCTTTGCCCGGCTGGGGCGCGCCAAGGTGGTGCCGGTGGTGACGCGCATGACGCCTCAAGGCTACGAGGTGCAGGTGCTGCCGGCCTGGGCCAATTTCCCGACAGATGACGTGCAGGCCGACACTGCGCTGATGAACGCGCGCCTGCAAGCCTACATTGATGCCATGCCAGATCAGTATTACTGGTTGCACAAGCGATTTAAGGATAGACCACCGGGCGAGCCCGATATTTATTGATTAAATCAGCCTCTAGCCTTTGTTTTACAAGCGTTTGGCGCTATCTATTCAGTAGCATCTTCGGCGCTTTCAGGCGGTACGGGATCTGTGGCAGTGGCGGCAGATGGCAAATCGGGGTGCGCCCACTGCCATAACAGCGTGGCCACCTCCTCAATGCCCTGACGTTTGGGGGCTGAAAACAAGCGCACCTCGCCACCACCCGCCTGCAGCTTCATGATCGACAAGGCCTTGGTTTGCTCGGCGCGGGTGAGTTTGTCGGCCTTGGTCAGGACGACCAAGAATTTCAGCCCTTCTTCTACCCGGGGGCGTACCACGTCAAGCAACACCTCATCAAGCTCGGTCAGGCCGTGGCGCGGGTCACACATCAGCACAATGGCTTTCAGGTTTTCACGCGTGACCAAGTAGTTGGCCATCACTTGTTGCCAGCGAATTTTGTCGGCCTTGGGTACGGCGGCGTAGCCATAGCCTGGCAGATCGGTCAGGATGGCATCCGTCACACCTTGTTTGCCCAATGAAAACAGGTTGATGTGCTGGGTGCGTCCGGGCTTTTTGGAGGCAAAGGCCAGTTGCTTTTGCTGCGTCAAGGTGTTGATGCAGGTCGATTTACCCGCGTTGGATCGCCCTACAAAGGCAATTTCGGGCACCTCCAGGGGCGGCAAAAAATGCAGCTGCGGGGCGGTGGTGAGAAATTTGGCGGTGTGGAGCCAGCCCAAAGCCACAACAGGGCTGACCGTTTGTGTGGCTTGCGCGAGGGCTGTGGCGGGTGTGGCGGGAGAAGGGCTGGTTTGAATTGTCATGACGTGCAGTCTGTGGAATTGGGCCATTGTAGAATTGCGTGGTATCCCCACACCACATCAACTGATCTGTCCACCTATGAAGCTGATTGCCAAATTTACCGTTGCTGCCGCCTTGGCAACCGCTGTTTTTTCAAGTTTTGCGAATGAACCCGCAACGGCTAAACCAGCCAAGGCTGATTTGGCCAAAGGTGAAGCCAGTTTTGCCGGTGTGTGCGCTGCCTGCCATGCGCCCGACGGAAATTCCTTGATTCCTGTCAATCCCAAGTTGGCGCAGCAACATCCTCAGTACATCGTCAAGCAGTTGATTGAGTTCAAGGCTGGCAAGCGCGAAAATGCGGTGATGACTGGTATGTCCGCTGCGCTGTCTGAAGACGACATGAAAAACATAGCGTTTTGGCTGGCCACTCAGAAAGCCACCCCCGGCGCTGCCAAAGAGAAAGATTTGGTGTTGCTGGGTGAAAAAATTTACCGTGGTGGCATCGCAGACCGCCAAATCCCGGCCTGCGCCGGCTGCCACAGCCCCAATGGTGCCGGCATTCCGGCCCAGTACCCGCGTTTGAGTGGCCAACATGCGGAGTACGCCGTGGCCCAACTGACCGCGTTCCGCGATGGTGTGCGTAAAAACAGCCTGCAAATGACAGAGATCGCAGCCAAGCTCAACGACCGTGAGATCAGGGCCGTGGCTGATTACGTTGCCGGGTTACGCTGATTCCAGATCACGGTTTGCAACACAAGGGAGACGGCAGTTACCCTTGTAATTGAAAAAGGTTGTTCGTCACAACCTTTTTTTTGGTCTGTGGCGATGGCACCCATGAATAATTTCCTTGGTGCAGACATGTTTCTGTAAGAAAGCCTATCCTTCGCCGACCAAAAAAGCACAAAAGGATATGTTCATGCGCATCAAGACCAATAGCCGAGGCTTCGTTCACCCGGTAACCAGCGAGATCACGTCGCTCGCGGCGTACCAGTCGCGCCGCGATCTGATCCGTTTGTTGGCCACCGGCGCCGCCGGTGCTGCGTTGGCCTCCTGGGCATCGCGTGAGGCGTTCGCCCAAGACTGGACAGCGCCGGGAAAGCAAGCCGCCCTGGCGCGTGGCAAAACGTCGGTGCCCGGTGCCTTGAGCATGGAAAAAATCACCGAGTACAAACACGCCAGCACGTACAACAATTTCTACGAGTTTGGCACCGACAAAGCCGACCCGGCCAAAAATGCGCACACGCTCAAAACCAGTCCGTGGACGGTGGAGATCGATGGCCTGGTCAAGAAGCCGGGCCGTTACGCGCTGGAAGACTTGCTCAAGTTGAGCGCTCAGGAAGAGCGTGTGTATCGCTTGCGCTGCGTCGAAGGCTGGTCGATGGTGATTCCGTGGGTTGGTTACTCATTGTCTGAGCTGATCAAAAAAGTGGAGCCATTGGGTGGCGCCAAGTATGTGGAATTTGTCACCCAGGCCGACCCTAAAACCATGCCAGGGGTCGGCTCCAGGGTACTGGACTGGCCTTATGTTGAAGGCTTGCGCATGGATGAAGCCATGCACCCACTGACTTTGTTGGCGTTTGGCATGTACGGCGAAGCATTGCCCAAGCAAAACGGCGCGCCCTTGCGTTTGGTGGTGCCTTGGAAATACGGTTTCAAAAGTGGCAAGAGCCTGGTCAAAATCCGCTTTACCGACAAGCCGCCCGCCACGGCGTGGAACAAGGCGGCCGCTGCTGAATACGGGTTTTATTCCAACGTGAACCCCGAGGTGGATCACCCGCGATGGAGCCAGGCCACCGAGCGGCGCATTGGTGAAGACGGTCTGTTTGCCAAGAAGCGCAAGACACTGATGTTCAACGGCTACGAAGCGCAAGTGGGCCAGTTGTATGCCGGTATGGACTTGAAGAAATTCTTTTGATGCAAGTGAGCCGCGCGAGCCACGCCTCAGGGCGTTTGCCTGGTTTCAAGGCAATTAGCCTGCACCCGCTGGCCAAGCCACTGGTGTTTGTTCTGGCTTTGATGCCCTTTGGTTATTTGCTTTGGGCGGCAGTGTTTGACCAATTGGGTGCCAACCCAACAGAGGCGCTGGTGCGCTCCACCGGCGACTGGACCCTGCGTACGTTGTGCGTGGTACTCGCTGTGACGCCTTTGCGGGTGCTCACGGGTAACCCGGCATTGGCGCGTTTTCGCCGCATGTTGGGCCTATTTGTCTACTTTTATGTAGTCCTGCACCTGCTGAGCTACAGCGGGTTTGACATGGCGTTTGATCTGGGTGACATCACCAATGACATTGTCAAGCGGCCATTTATCCTGGTGGGCTTTGCGGCATTTCTGCTGTTAAGTACGCTGGCACTGACCTCCTCCAACCGCGCGATCAAGGCACTGGGGGGTAAAAACTGGCAACGCTTGCACAAGGCGGTGTACGTGGTGGCCGGCTTGGCCATCCTGCATTTCTTCTGGATGCGGGCAGGCAAAAATGACTTTGCCGAGGTGGCTGTCTATGCCGCCACATTGGCCACCTTGCTGGGCTGGCGATTTTGGCGATATTTATACAAAAATAGCCTATAGCCCTTTATATATAAGCGTTAGTAGCTATTTAAATAATAGCATTTTTCGCACATTCAAGTGCTTGAACCAGCGCCTCGGTCAGCGTGCTGCCGCGGCCGTTGCCAGTGGCAAGTGTTCCAGACGCATTTGGTCGGCGTAGCTTTCACGCATACGAATCAGGTGTGTGTGTGCGCCGTCAACCAACACCTCGGCTGCGCGGTTGCGGGTGTTGTAGTTGCTGGCCATGCTCATGCAGTAGGCACCGGCGGACAGCACGGCCAGCAGGTCGCCGGCTTGCACGCTCAAATCACGGTCATGACCAATCCAGTCTCCACTTTCACACACCGGCCCAACCACGTCCCATGTTTCAGACGGGATGGCGCGCGGATTCACTGGCACGATCTGGTGAAACGCCTGGTACATGGCGGGTCGTGGCAGGTCGTTCATGGCCGCGTCGATGATCAGGTAGTTTTTTTGCTCACCCGGCTTGAGGTACAGCACTTCTGTCACACACACGCCCGCATTGCCAACCAAAGAGCGGCCCGGTTCAATCATCAATGCCCGGTTGCCAAAACCGCGGGCATCGAGCTTGACCAGGAGCTTGGTCCAAAGCTGATCAGCTTCCGGCGGTGTTTCGCCGTTGTAATCAATACCCAGTCCGCCGCCCAGGTCAATGTGCTGGATCGGTACGCCGGCCGCTTCAATGGCTTCCACGAGATCCAGCATGCGGTCCATGGCATCCAGGTAGGGCGCTTCCTGGGTGATTTGGGAACCAATGTGGCAGTCAATGCCCTTGACACTCAAGCCGGGCAGGGCGGCGGCGCGCTGGTAGGTTTGCACCACGCACTCGTGCGCAATGCCGAACTTGCTGCCTTTGAGGCCAGTTGAAATGTAGGGGTGGGTTTTGGGGTCCACATTGGGATTCACGCGAATACTCACCGGGGCGACTCGGTTCAGGCCGAGTGCCACATCGTTGAGCACATCAAGCTCGGCTTCGCTTTCCACATTGAAGCAGCCAATACCTGCCTGCAGGGCCGAACGCATTTCCGCGCGCGTTTTGCCCACACCGGAGAAGATGATGCGGCTGGCTTGCCCGCCAGCAGCCAGCGCTCGCGTCATTTCACCCATTGACACCACGTCAAAGCCGCAACCAGCTTGGGCAAAAAGTTGAAGGATGCCGAGTGTGGAGTTGGCCTTCATGGCATAACAAATTTGGACAGATCGCCCAGCAAAGCCACGTTGATAAGCGGCCAGTGCGGCCAGCATGGCCGCTTTGGAATAGGCGAACAAAGGTGTGCCGTATTGTTGCGCCAAGGTGCTCAGCTGGGTTTCCTCCATCAGAAGTTCATTGCCGCGATAGGCAATGTAGGGCTGGCCAGGTAGACGTTGTGAACTCATGGATGCAGTGGTGAAGAGGCAGGAGCTGCCGGTTGTAGGGGGGGCTGCGGTGCGCCAAGCGATGGCATCAAAGACTCAGGCAGGGTGGCGCGGTGAGCGCCGCCAGTGTTCGGTAAATACAGCGGGCCTTGTTGACCGCAAGCCGCCAAAGCTACCGCACTGGCGCCAAGGACAAGGGCGCGGACTAAAATTTGTGGATTCAACAGCATGGTGAAATTGTAATGACCGACTCAGAATTCATGGACCTGGCCGAACGTGTGCTCAAAGCGGTCGAAGCCAGTTGCGACCGCATCAACGACGACACCCAGGCTGACATCGACAACCAGCGCACCGGCGGCATGATCACATTGGTGTTTGCGAACCGCAGCCAGATCGTCATCAACCTGCAAAAGCCCTTGCACGAGATTTGGCTTGCTGCCAAATGTGGCGGCTTTCACTATCAATTTGATGGCGCACAGTGGATGGATACCAAGGGTCAGGGCGAATTTTTTGCATCGTTGTCACGCTACGCCAGCGAACAGTCTGGCACGGCATTGGCTTTTTCGCTGTAGCGGGTGTGGTTGCCGCCAGGCCGTCGTCTTGGTGTCTAGTCTTTGAACAGATCAAGAATCCTTTTTTTCTCGTCAGCGGGTGGCAGCGGAATGACTTCAGGCTGGTCGGTGTCGGTGCCAGCGCCCTTGTCCATGCCTAGAGCGGATACCCCCGAAGCGCCGCTGTATTCAGTGTAGAACCACTCACCGCCTGAATTGACCAGGCGTTCTGGCACGGCGGGCTCCATCACGGGTACGTTTTTCAGGGCTTGTGCCATGAATTCGATCCATACCGGCAAGCTCAGTCCACCGCCGGTTTCCCGGTCACCGAGTTTTCTCGGTGTGTCATAACCAATCCAGGTGATGGCCGCCAGGGTTGGTTGGTAGCCTGCAAACCAGGCATCCATTGAGTCATTGGTGGTGCCGGTCTTGCCATACAGATCGGGACGCTTCAGTTTCGCCTGAGCCGACGCTGCGGTGCCTGAGCGAGTCACCTCCTGTAGCAGACTGCCCATGACAAAGGCATTGCGCGCGTCGATGACGCGCATGGATTCATCGACCACAGGCGTTTGCGTTTGGGCCAGCACCTTGCCTTTTTGATCCGTGACCTTTGTGACCAGCCAGGGGTTGACACGGTAGCCGCCGTTGGCAAACACCGAATAGGCCGTGGCCATTTGCATCGGTGTGACCGAGCCGGCACCCAACGCCATGGTCAGGTAGGCAGGGTGTTTGTCGGCGTCAAAACCAAACCGGGTCACCCATTCCTGCGCATTTTGCGCGCCAACGGTTTGCAGGATCCGGATGGAAATCATGTTTTTTGATTTCGCCAAACCGCGCCGCATGGTCATGGGGCCTTCAAACTTGCCATCGTAATTTTTTGGTTCCCAGGCTTGGCCGCCAGTGACACCGGCGCTGAAAAACAGCGGGCCATCGTTGATGATGGTCGCGGGCGTCACACCGCGTTCCAGTGCAGCGGAGTAAATGAACGGTTTGAAGCTCGAACCCGGTTGCCGCCATGCTTGCGTCACATGGTTGAATTTGTTTTTGGCAAAGTCAAAACCGCCCACCATCGCCTTGATGGCGCCATCGCGTGGGTCAATGGCCACAAAAGCACCTTCAACTTCCGGCAACTGCGTGATTTCCCAAGTTTGTTTGGGCGTCTGTACGACACGAATCACCGCGCCGCGACGGATTTTGATGTTGGCAGCCGCCTTGTCGGACAAGCCGGATTGGGCAGGCTTCAAGCCCTCGCCGGTGATGTCGATGACTTCACCGTTCTGGCGCACAGCCTGGATTTTTTTCGGGTTGGCATCCAGCACCACAGCCGACATCACGTCGCCATTGTCTGGATGGTCTTGCAGGGTTTCAACAATGACATCTTCGGCCTCTGCGGCCGTGTTTGGCAGACTGACAAATTTTTCGGGACCCCGATACACCTGACGCCGCTCAAAATTCATGATGCCTCGGCGCAGCGCGCTGTAGGCTGCGTCCTGATCATCTGTGCGCAGGGTGGTGTACACATTCAGACCACGCGTGTAGGTTTCCTCGCCGTATTGCGCAAACATCAACTGGCGCACAGTTTCAGCCACGTACTCCGCATGCACACCGGTGTTGTCCAAGCTGGATTTGACCGAGAGATCCTCGCGCTTGGCAGCATCTGCTTGCTCAGGGGTGATGAACCCGTTTTCCACCATGCGCTCAATAATGTAAAGCTGCCTCGATCTCGCCCGTTTTGGATTGTTAATGGGGTTGTAGGCGGACGGGGCCTTGGGCAAGCCCGCCAACATGGCCGCTTCGGCGATCGTGATGTTTTTGAGGGGTTTACCAAAATAAGCCTCGGACGCCGCTGCAAAGCCATACGCACGGTTGCCCAGGAAAATCTGGTTCATGTAGACCTCAAGAATCTGATTCTTGGTCAACATGTGCTCCAGCTTGAAGGTCAACAAAATCTCGTAGATTTTGCGTGTGTAAGTTTTTTCGGTTGACAAGTAGGCGTTGCGGGCCACCTGCATGGTGATGGTTGATGCGCCCTGGCTCTTGATGCGCCCCAGGTTAGCCAGCGCCGCGCGAGCCATGCCTTTGTAGTCCACTCCCCCGTGCTGGTAAAAACGAGCGTCTTCGATGGCCAGCACCGCGTCTTTCATCACCTTGGGTATGTCCTGGATAGGGGTCAAGTGGCGGCGTTCTTCGCCAAACTCGCCAATCAACGTACCCTCAGCAGAGAAAACCCGCAAAGGCAATTTTGGACGGTAGTCAGAGAGGTCGGAGATGTCCGGCAGATTCGGAAATGCCACCGCCATGGCGATGGCGATCATCATCAAAACCGACGCAATCCCCCCCAGCATCAGGGCGAGCGTCCAAAGAACCCATCTCAACGCCCAATGCATTGGCGCACGCGTTGTGCGGGCACTGGGTTTCTGGGAGTCAGGTGAGGCCGGCGAATTTTTAACGGACATAAAAAACTAAAGAGTGATGGAAGCTATTATAAAAATGAGAGGTCGAACTGAAGCCAAGTTAGCATTTTTTGCTTCGATGTGGTGCTTTTGTTGTCTGCTTGTTTGTCCCATGGTCACAAAAAGCGTCAATATTTGGCAACGGTTGTCAGTAGTTAAAAGGGTAAATTGCATTGCTAGACAACGTTCTTGCTGATACTATTCATGTGAATTGTCAAGAGCAATGTGTCTGTTGAAAAGTTTGCGAAGGGGATCGTATTGTTTTCTTTGGGGTCGTTGTTTAGTCGTCAACCTGCATCTTTGCTTGGCCTTGACATCAGTTCATCCAGTGTCAAGCTGGTCGAATTGGGTCGTGATAAGTCAGGCAATCTGGTGCTTGAGAACTGTGCGATTGTGCCGCTGGAGCGTGGCTGGATCACCGATGGCAATGTTGAAAAATTCGATGAGGTGGCGGATGCAGTGCGCAGACTGGTCAAAAAGAGTGGCACCAAGACCAAAAACGTAGCAATGGCCTTGCCGCCTTCTGCGGTGATTACTAAAAAAATCGTCCTTCCCGGTGGGTTGACTGACCTGGAGCTGGAGCAGCAGGTAGAGTCAGAGGCCAACCAATACATTCCCTTTCCGCTTGATGAAGTGAGCCTTGACTTTTGCATTGTTGGACCCAGTGCGAATTCGGCAGGCGACGTTGAAGTGCTGATTGCCGCCTCCCGTCGTGAGAAAGTGCAAGATATTCAAGGCTTGGCCGAAGCCGCCGGATTAAAGCCGGTGATTGTTGATGTCGAGTCTTATGCGTCGCGTCTGGCCACCGGTCGACTGATTGGCAATATGCCAAACAAGGGGGCCGGCAGCATCGTGGCTCTTTTTGAAGTTGGGGCCATGACCACCAGCATGCAGGTGATTCGCGATGATGAACTGCTGTATGACCGTGACCAAGCTTTCGGCGGTGCCCAGTTGACACAGATGATCGTGCGACAGTACGGTTTTTCGATGGAAGAGGCGGAAAGCAAAAAGCGCAGCGGCGAGTTGCCAGATGACTATGCAAGCGCGGTGTTGAAGCCATTTGTTGACAGCTTGGTGCAGGAGATTGGACGTGCCTTGCAATTTTTCTTTACCAGCACCACGCACAACAAGGTCGATATGGTCATGTTGGCAGGTGGGTCAGCGGCGCTACCCGGTTTGACGGAAGCGGTCACTCAGCAAACCACTTTTGCCTGCACGTTGGTGAATCCATTTGACGGCATGGAGATTGCCGACAGCATCAAGCTGAACAAAATGACACGCGAAGCACCTTCTTACTTGACCTCTTGTGGCCTCGCGTTACGGAGGTTCATGTAGTGATTTTGATCAATCTACTGCCGCACCGCGAGGCGGCCCGCAAGCGGCGTAAAGACCTTTTTAACATTGGTTTGGGTCTGTCTGCGTTGACCGGCGGGGTGTTGGCTGGTCTGGTGTTCTTATGGTTTCAGGCGCAAATATCCGCGCAACAAGACACCAATCAGATTCTGCAAACTGAAATCAAGAAATTCGACGCCCAAATCAAGGACATTGCCGGGCTTGAGGCTGAAATTGCGGCTCTGCGGGCGCGCCAGCAGGCTGTGGAAGATTTGCAGTCAGACCGCAATTTGCCAGTTCATTTGCTGACTGAGCTTGCCCGGCAACTGCCGGAAGGTGTTTATGTGAGCAGCATGCGCCAGGAGGGGCAAAAAGTGGCCTTGCAGGGTGTCGCGCAGTCAAATGAACGGGTGTCAGAGTTGTTACGCAACCTGGCTAACAATTCTCCCTGGTTTTCACGCCCAGAGTTGGTTGAAATTGTGGCGGGCACCGTTGCCCTCACTCCGCGTGATTTGCGACGGGTGGCTAATTTCAACATCATGGTGACTCTGGTGCGTGCCAGTGAGGCCGGAAAAGTTGTGCCCGTGAGCGTGCCTCAGTCCAAGCCGATACCGGCTGCGTCCACGCCGGTGGCGAAGTAAAGGTACCCAGCATGGCAACCTCTCAAAAAATAAACTTTGACTTCAAGGTTTGGCAAGAAAAAATTGCTGGTCAGTTTCGCAGCCTCGACACCAAAGACCCATCGAGTTGGCCTGCTGCGCCTCGATTTGCTCTGTTTGCGGCGGTTGTTTCTGTTTTGATTGTTGTGTTGTGGTTTCTGTGGCTCAGTGACACACAGACAGCGCTGATTACTGAGCAGGAACAGGAACTCAAGCTGCGCGACGAGTACAAGGTCAAGCTTGGCAAGGCAGTCAATCTTGATGCCTTGAAAAAGCAGCGTGAGCAAGTGCAGCAGTATGTGACGCAGCTTGAAAAACAACTGCCCAGCAAAGCTGAAATGGATGCGCTGTTGTCTGACATCAACCAAGCTGGTTTGGGTCGCAGTTTGCAGTTTGATCTATTCCGTCCGGGCCAGATTCTGGTGAAGGATTACTACGCAGAGCTACCCATCGCGTTACGCGTGACTGGCAAGTACCACGACATGGGAAATTTTGCAGCTGATGTTGCCAATTTGTCCCGGATCGTGACCTTGAACAACCTCACCATTGTTCCTGTGAAAGACGGCATGCTGGCGATGGATGCCACCGCCAAAACCTTTCGCTATTTGGACGCTGAAGAAATCGCTTCACAGCGCAAAGCAGCGCCCAAAGGGGCTGTCAAATGAGGAAGTCTTTGAAAATTTTTTCTGGGTTAGCGGCTGTTGTTGTTTTGACAGGTTGCGGCGTTGCGCCTGAAGATGAATTGCGCCAATGGATGGCTGTTCAAAAAAACGAGACTCACCCAAAAATCAAGCCAATATCCGAGCCCAAATTGTTCAAACCTGAGTCATACGCCATGGTGAGCGATGTGGAGCCCTTTAGCAGCCAGAAGCTCACGCAGTCCTTGAAGAAAGACTCGACGCAGGCGGCATCAAACGGCGCGCTGATCGCACCTGAATTGGCCCGGCGTAAAGAGCCACTGGAAGAGTTTCCTATGGATTCAATGGCCCTGGTCGGCAGCATGGTCAAGGTTGGCAAGCCTGTGGCTTTGGTCACCATAGGAAAAATGTTGTACCAGGTGCGCGTCGGTGATCATTTGGGGCAGAACTTTGGGCGAGTCACCAAAATTTCCGAAACTGAAGTCAGCTTGCGCGAAATCGTGCAGGACGCAGCGGGTGAGTGGATTGAGCGCACTGCAAGCTTGCAGTTGCAAGAGAGGTCAAAATGAATATGTATAAAAGTCAATATGTTGGGGCGATGTACCGACGCGTGTGTTCGGTTTTCGTCCTGCTCATGGTTGTCAACCTGGCGCAGGCTCAAGTGGCCATTGAGTCAGTGACAGGCTCGCTTCAAAGCGGGGTGGAAGTGGTCAGGGTTGACCTCACTCAAGCGTTGACGGAAGCCCCCACTGGGTTCTCCATCCAGTCGCCCGCGCGGATCGCCTTGGACTTTCCAAACGTGGTGAGTGCCATGGGGCGCTCAAACATTGAAGTCAATCAGGGCAATTTGAAATCAGTCAGCGTGGTGCAGGCTGGCAACCGCACTCGCGTGGTGCTGAACCTGAAGCAATTCACCACCTACAAAACGCAAGTGCAGGGTAAATCGTTGCTGGTGATGCTGGATCCATTGAGTGGGACAGCACCCGCGCCGGTGGCGCAGGTGTTTGCTGAAAACCGCAGTCGTGACACCTTGCCGCTGCGCGACCTGGATTTTCGTCGTGGTGAAGAGGGTTCAGGCCGCGTGATCGTTGGGCTGCCGAACAATCAGGTCGGTGTGGACATTCGTCAGCAAGGCCAGACGCTGGTGGTTGAATTCATGAAAACCACCTTGCCCGAGGGCTTGCGTCGACGTTTGGATGTGACTGACTTTGGCACCCCTGTAAAAACAGTCACCACCTTTCAAACCGGGGACCGTGTCCGCATGGTCATTGAGCCACAAGGCCAGTGGGTGCACAGCGCCTACCAAAGTGATGAACAATTTGTGGTGGAAATCAAGCCGGTGAAGGTTGACGCCGCCAAGTTGACTCAAGGACCGGGCTACACCGGTCAAAAACTGTCGCTGAATTTCCAGAGCATTGAAGTGCGGTCGCTGCTCCAGGTGATTGCAGACTTCACCAATTTCAATGTCATTACCTCGGATTCGGTCAGTGGTACCGTCACCTTGCGCTTGCAGGACGTGCCCTGGGACCAGGCACTTGACATCATCTTGCAGGCCAAAGGCCTAGGTATGCGCAAGACAGGCAACGTGCTGTGGATTGCGCCCAAGGATGAGATCAACAACAAAGAGAAACTTGAGCTGGAGTCGGCTGCCGCGTTGCAGGGACTGGAGCCTTTGCGCACCCAGGCGTTCCAATTGAATTACACCAAGGCGACGGATGTGGCGGCGCAGTTAACCGCCGCCAGCGGCAGCAGCAATGCATCGGGCGGAGCGCGCTTGCTCAGTCCGCGCGGCAGTGTCATTTCTGAAGCGCGAACCAATCAGTTGTTTGTGACGGATATTCCCAGCAAGCTGGAGCAGGTTCAGCAACTCATTGCCAAGCTTGACATTCCGGCCCGTCAAGTTCTGATTGAGGCACGCATTGTTGAGGCTTCAGACACGTTTGGCAAATCGTTGGGCATCAAGTTGGGCGGTGGTGCTTCAACAGGTGTCAATGGCAACACGGGGGTTGGTGTGTCACTTGGTTCGAGCTACGTCGATGGTGTGTCTGGCACCACTTCTGGCAGCTTTGTGAATCTGCCAGCACAAGGTCAAGGTGGCTACTCACCAGCAAACATTGCCTTGTCGATATTTGGGCAAGCCGCCGGTCGCTTTCTCAATCTGGAGCTTTCAGCGTTGGAGGCTGACGGCAAGGGAAAAGTTGTATCGAGTCCGCGTGTGGTGACGGCTGATCAAATCAAGGCGTTGATTGAGCAAGGTACTGAGTTGCCATATCAGGTGGCTACTTCCAGTGGCGCCACCTCAATTGCCTTCAGAAAAGCCAATTTGAAGCTTGAGGTCACCCCGCAAATCACACCAGAAGGCAACATCATTCTGGCGCTTGACGTCAACAAAGACACTGTAGGACAGTCCACGGCCGCAGGTTTTGCCATCAACACCAAACACATTCAGACCCAGGTTCTGGTCGAAAATGGTGGCACCGTTGTGATCGGCGGGATTTTTGAGATGACCGAGATTGACAGTGAGACCAAGGTTCCGTTGCTTGGTGATTTGCCAGGGGTTGGCAATTTGTTCAAGACGCGCAGCAGAACAGCTAACAAACAAGAAATGTTGGTGTTCATTACCCCAAAAGTCTTGAACGACAAAGTTGCGCGCTAACTTTGGCAAGTCTGCTCGTTAGCCTCGTTGGGCTCCCTGGCTCAGGCAAATCCACAGTCGGTCGACAACTCTCAAGGCGCTTGCAACTGCCATTTATGGACTCCGACCACGTGATCGAGCAGCGTTTGGGCTGCTCGATCCGTGACTATTTCGAGCGTGAGGGTGAAGTGCGTTTTCGCGACCTCGAAGAGTCTGTGATCGACGAGTTGACGCAAGCGCCAGCAGGGGTACTTTCGACGGGCGGTGGTGCGGTGTTGCGGCCAAACAACCGACAGCATCTGCGAGAGCGTAGCCACGTGATTTACCTGAATTCAGTGCCAGACGAGCTGTTTCGCAGACTCAGGCACGATAAAAATCGACCCTTGTTGCAAGTCGCTGATCCCTTGCAGCGTCTGCGCGACCTGTATACCCAGCGTGACCCGCTATACCGAGAAACCTCTCATTTCAACATCGATACCGGTCGGCCGTCGGTGTCAACTCTGGTCAACATGATCATGATGCAACTGGAGCTTGCCGGTATCTCGCTGGCTTCGTAAGCTGGACCTGCATCGGGTTGATAAGCCAGTCTTGCGTCGGCAATGCCTCTAAACTTGGGGTATGAACGCCTCAGACCTCCAAACTGTCGCCATTGATCTGGCAGACCGCAGCTACCACATTGCCATTCGTGGCTCGTTGTTCGACAACCCTTTGAGCTACGCCGAGCTGCCTGGTGCACAAAGCGCGTTGATTGTGACCAACACCACGGTCGGGCCGCTGTACGCTGAGCAGCTGCACAAAGCGCTGGTTGGCAAATACGCCCAAGTCCACACCGTGGTGTTGCCTGATGGCGAAGAATTCAAAACCTGGCAAAGCCTGAACCTGATTTTTGACGCCTTGCTGGCCCATGCCTGCGACCGTAAAACGGTGCTGTTTGCGCTGGGTGGCGGCGTGGTGGGCGACATGACTGGGTTTGCGGCAGCCAGTTACATGCGCGGCGTGCCGTTTGTGCAAGTGCCCACCACCTTGCTGGCGCAGGTGGATTCCTCTGTGGGTGGCAAGACGGCCATCAACCACCCGCTGGGAAAGAACATGATTGGCGCGTTTTATCAGCCGCTCAAAGTGGTGTGTGACCTGGACACGCTCAAAACCCTGCCGGAGCGTGAACTCAGCGCGGGGCTGGCCGAGGTCATCAAGTACGGCCCGATTGCCGACATGGATTTCCTGGCCTGGCTTGAAAACAACATGGACGCCCTGCTGGCACGTCACCCGGCTGCGCTGGCCCACGTGGTCAAACGCAGCTGTGAGATCAAGGCCTGGGTGGTCGGACAAGACGAGCGCGAAGCGGGCCTGCGTGCCATTCTGAATTTTGGCCACACCTTTGGCCATGCCATCGAGGCGGGCCTGGGCTACGGCCAATGGTTGCATGGCGAGGGTGTGGGCTGCGGCATGGTGATGGCCGCGCACCTGTCGCTGCGCATGGGGTTGGTGGACGCGTTGTTTGTGGCGCGTATGACACAGTTGATCGCCAAGGCTGGCCTGCCTGTCAGGGCGCCCATTTTGTCCGCCACAGACAATGCGGGCCGTTACCTTGAACTGATGCGGGTCGACAAGAAGTCTGAAGCGGGCGACATCAAGTTTGTGCTGATTGATGGGCCAGGCCGGGCCATTGTGCGCAGTGCCCCGGAGCCCATGGTACGCCAGGTGATTGATTTTTGTTGCAACGAACCGCTACGAAAAATATAGTGACATACGCATATTTTATATGGGCTAGAGACTGATTTGTTATAAATATATGACCCTGGCACCCTACGCCTCCAACCCGGCCGATACGCACGGGCGACGTTACCCGCAAGCGCCCGCACCCACCCGCACCGAATACCAGCGCGACCGTGACCGCATTGTGCACAGCACGGCGTTTCGGCGGCTGGTTTACAAAACGCAGGTTTTTTTGAACCACGAAGGTGACTTGTTTCGCACCCGCATGACACATTCGCTTGAAGTGGCGCAGCTGGGGCGCTCGATTGCGCGCTCGCTCGGGCTCAATGAAGACCTGGTGGAAGCCATCGCGCTGGCGCACGACCTGGGTCACACCCCCTTTGGCCACGCCGGGCAAGATGCACTCAATGACTGCATGGCGGCTTTCGGCGGCTTTGAGCACAACCTGCAAAGCCTGCGCGTGATCGATCACCTGGAAGAACGCTACCCCGAGTTTGACGGCCTGAACCTGACATTTGAGACCCGCGAGGGCATTCTCAAACACTGCTCAAGCGTCAACGCGCAGGCACTTGAGGCGGCCGAACCTGGCGGTGTGGCGCAGCGGTTTTTGACCCGTACCCAGCCTAGCCTGGAAGCCCAGTTGTGCAATCTGGCGGATGAAATTGCCTACAACGCGCACGACATTGACGACGGTGTGCGCTCTGGCCTGATCACCATGACGCAGCTGCAAGCGGTGCCGCTGTTTGACGACTTCAGGCGGCAAACCCTGGCGGATTTTCCACGGCTGCAAGACGCCGCCCAGGGCCGCCGCTTGCTTTATGAGTCCATTCGCCGCATGCTCAGCGCGCAGGTCTATGACGTGATTGCCGCCACCCAGGCTGCGCTCGACGATGCCCGCCCCGCCAGTGTTGACGCGGTGCGCCAGTTGCCTCCGTTGCTGACCTTCGGCCCCGACATGCGGGAAAGATCCAAGGCGCTGAAAGCCTTTTTACTGCCGCAGCTGTACCGTCATCCGCAAGTGTTGCAAACCACCGGGCATGCCAGACAGGTGGTGAGCGATTTGTTTGATGCCTACTTTAGCGCGCCAGATGAGATGCCCGAGCGCTACCAACGTCGCGCTGACCATTCTGTGAGCACTGACCCGGCTGCGCTTACCGCACGCACCGTGGCGGATTACATTGCCGGCATGACCGACCGCTTTGCCGTGCGTGAGCACACCCGGCTCACCGGCCAAACCTTGTTGACCTGAGGACACCCATGAACGCAGATGATCAAGCGGTGCAAGACACCGTGGCCTGGCTGGAGCGCGCGGTGATTGGCCTGAACCTGTGCCCGTTCGCCAAAAGCGTGCATGTGAAGGGCCAGGTGCACTACGCCGTTAGCCATGCAACCGATCGGGCAGGTTTATTGAAAGATTTGATTTATGAGCTAAATCAGCTTGTAGCCCTTGATTCCAAAGCGCGAGACACTACTCTTTTAATAGTGCCTCATGGTCTGCAAGACTTTCTTGATTTCAACGATTTTCTGGCCCAGGCAGACCGGGCACTGGCCAAGCTGAAGCTCGATGGCGTGCTGCAAATTGCTTCGCTGCATCCCAACTACCAGTTTGCTGGCACGGCCGAAGACGACATCACCAACTTCACCAACCGCTCGCCTTACCCTACGCTGCACCTGCTGCGTGAAGACAGCATTGACCGCGCCGTGGCGGCTTTTCCCGACCCCGAATCCATTTTTGAGGTCAACATGCAGACCCTGGAGCGACTCGGGCTTGAGGGCTGGGCGGCGCTGAAGCTTGGTCCAACGCCGCGCGACGTGTAGCCTGTGGCCATGCAGCTTGGCCCGCGACCGCTTGGCCTGTGCCTTGACGCTCATGGCATCATCGCCCCATGAAAAAACGAACACCTGAACGCCAACCCGCCGCCACGACGGATGTGGCCGCTGCGCTGGCCAACGACATCCGTCCAGGGCAATCGCTTGAATTGCTCAAAGAGCTGCATATTCTGACCCGCGAAGGCAAGCTCAACCAGGACTCGCGCCGCAAACTCAAGCAGGTGTATCACCTGTT
>JBBQZG010000037.1:0-22562 GCA_038207945.1 Burkholderiales bacterium | reverse complement strand
GTGTCGGTTTCTTGATCGGTTTGCTCAACTACCTGTACAGTTTCTTTGCAGCGCCTGGCGCTGATGAAGATGAGGTGTTTGTGCCTAACGGCATGATGCACCGCCGGGTTCAACCGGCCTGAGTCTGTGCGCATGGCCGCCATTCCTTTTTATGCCGAGCAAGCGGGTGAGTGCACGCTGTTTGAACACGCCTGGCGCAAGCAATTGCCGCTGCTCATCAAGGGCCCCACCGGGTGTGGCAAAACCCGCTTTGTCGAGCACATGGCGGCGCGCCTGGGGCGGCCCCTGGTCACGGTGTCATGCCACGACGACCTGAGCGCGGCCGACCTGGTGGGGCGGTTTCTGATTGGCAACGGCAGCACGCACTGGTCGGACGGGCCGCTGGCTCGCGCCGTGCGTCTGGGGGCCATCTGTTACCTTGACGAGGTGGTCGAAGCCCGCAAGGACACCACGGTGGTGCTGCACCCGCTGGCTGATGACCGGCGCATTTTGCCGATGGAACGCACCGGTGAAGAGTTGGCTGCACCGCCTGAGTTCATGCTGGTGATCTCCTACAACCCCGGCTACCAGAATATGCTCAAAGGGCTCAAACCCAGCACCCGCCAGCGCTTTGTCAGCTTGAGCATGAACTACCCCACCCCGCAAGTCGAGGTGGACATTGTGCGAAACGAAACAGGTATTTCCGAGGCACAGGCCAAACAGCTGGTGCAGTTGGCCAAGGCCCTGCGCTCACTGACAGAGCATGATCTGGAAGAGACCGCCAGCACCCGGCTGCTGGTGTCGGCGGGTCGGCTGATCGCGTCCGGACTTTCCCTGCATATCGCCTGTCAGGCCGCCATCATTGACGCGTTGACCGATGACCTGGCCACTGCCCAAGCCTTGGGTGAAGTGGTGCGTGCGCTGTTTGGCGATGCCGCCTAAGTCGTCCCCGGCCGCTTCACTCATGAGCCAGGTGAGGCCAGGCAAATTCTCACCTGCGCGCTTGCAGCATTGGCGACTGGCCACCCAAATCGGTTTCTTTGCGCTTTTTGTGCTGGCCCCGGCACTCAACCTGCTGCGTTTCGATGTGACTGAAACCCAGCTCTGGTTTTTGGGGCAACGCTGGTCGCTGGGCATTGACGCCTTGGCCAACGGAGAAATCGACGCGACGGCGGCCGCACTGCAAATTGTCTGGCGCGCCTTTGTGCCCGGCTTGTTGTTTGTTGCCGTGTTTCTGGGTATTGCCTACCGCTATGGCCGCCTGTATTGTGGCTGGTTGTGCCCGCACTTTTCGATGGTGGAGTTGCTCAACAAGCTGCTGCATCGTGCCTGCGGCAAACTGAGCGTCTGGGACAAAAGCCCCACAGCCAAGCCTGGCGTCACCCCCAATTCAGGCTGGTGGCCGCTGTTTGCCTTGAGTTGTGCCCTGATGGGCTTTGTCTGGGCCATCACGCTGCTCACTTATTTGCTGCCGCCCGCAGTCATTTGGGGTGGCTTGATCCATGGCACGCTGACACCTAATCAAATCCGGTTTTTACTGATTGCCGGCACCGCCTTCACGCTGGAATTTGCGTTTGCCAGGCACTTGTTTTGCCGCTTTGGCTGCGCTGTGGGTTTGTTCCAAAGCCTGACCTGGATGGCCAACCCCAAAGGCATGGTGGTGGCTTTTGCCCGAGAGCGGGCGCGCGAGTGCAAAACCTGCGATGCCCCGCGCGGTTCTGCGTGTGACAACGCCTGCCCCATGCGCCTTAATCCGCGCAACATCAAACGCATGATGTTTTCCTGTGTGCAATGCGGCCAGTGTCTGACGGCGTGTGATGCCACCCAGCAAGCGCAGCAGCGCACCCCCACGCTGGAATGGCATGTGGGTGTGGACGCGCTTCGTGAAACCTTGCGCCAACGCAAGCGCGAGCAAGAGGAGCCGCACTGATGGAAGAGATGGTGGGACGCTGGTGGCATCAGGCCATCACCAAGGCGACCCGTCTGGATCACCCAGGCGCGGCGGTGCACCTGCAGGACATGCAAAAGGCGATTGGTATCTTCTTTCGTGCCGCCGGTGGTCCAGCCGCTCTGCGGTTCAGCACGGCCTCCCCGCAGGCGGTCGGCGGCCAGCGGCACTGGCTGCAAAAGCTGGCGGGCAACGCCCAACGCGCCGACACGGCGCAACTGGAGGCTGATGTATTGGCGCTGCCTGCCACACTGGCCGTCTTTTCCGAAACGCCTCTCAACCGGGACCTGTACCTCTGGCTGGCCATGCTGTCGGCGTGTTTTGTCCAGAGCGGCCACTGGATCAATGACAACTTGCGCGCCAGCCAAGCGGTGTTGACGCAGTTTCCGGGCTTTGCCGCAAGATATCAGGTGTTGTTGCAAGCCCATCTGGCGCAGCGTCCCAAGCCGTCTGATCTGAAGGGGCAGGCGGCCCAAGCAGAAGCTGTTGTGCTCGCCGCCCTGATGGGGCAAGGCAGTCAGGACGGCGACTACCAGTCACAAGATGTCGCGGCGGTCTGGTTGTGGCTTGGCGCCGTGGCCACCCCAAGTCGTCCGGACAGCCCCAAAGAGGCCGCCGAGCGCCAGCACCCGGCAGCAAGAAAGGACGAGAAACGCCGCCGCACCCAGGCCACCTCCCACGAGCAAAGCCGCAATGCCATGGTGCTTCCTTTTCGCGCCGAAGCGCTGATGTCATGGAGCGAAATGGTTCACGTCAACCGCAGTTCAGACGATGAAGACGACGGCAATGCTGTCAACGCGGCCAACGACATGGACAAACTCTCGGTGGCTGCTGACGGGCAAACGCTGGCATCGCGCGTTAAATTTGATCTGGATTTGCCCAGCAGCAGTGCCGACGACACGCCTGTGGGCGCAGGTATTCACTTGCACGAGTGGGACTATCGACGCGCCATGCTGCGGCCAGACCATTGCCTGGTGCAGGTGATGCAGGCGCAGAATTGCCCGCCATTCACACCATCCGTGTCATTGCGGCTGACGGCCAGACGGCTGCGCCGTCGCCTGGAGACACTGCGCGATGCTCCGCGTGCCTTGCATGGTCAGGACAGCGGTGATGACCTTGACCTGGATGCGTGGGTGCGCTTTCACTCTGGTCAACTTGAGGTGGCAACGCCTTACAGCGACACACCACCCATTTACACCCGTCGGGCCCGGCTTGACCGCAGTCTGGCAACGCTGCTGTTGGCCGATCTGTCCCTGTCTACCGACGCTTACGCCACACCCCATGCACGTGTCATTGACGTGATTCGCGACGCCATGTTTATTTTTGGGGAGGCGCTGCATGCGTCCGGTGACCCATTTGCCATCTGGGGCTTCAGTTCGGTGCGCAGGCAGCACGTGCGGATGCAGCACCTGAAAACCTTTGATGAGCGTTGGAGTGACGCCTCCCGTGACCGCGTCGGGGCCATCAAACCCGGCTATTACACCCGTATGGGCGCAGCGATTCGCCACGCGACGTTGCAATTGGTCGTTCGCCCCGAGCGCAAGCGCTTGCTGATGCTGCTCACCGACGGCAAACCCAATGACCTGGATGTCTATGAAGGCCGCTACGGTCTGGAGGACACGCGACAGGCGGTGCGCGAGGCACACTCGGCAGGACTCATCCCGTTTTGTGTGACCATTGACGAAAAAGCGCACGATTATCTGCCCATGCTGTTTGGCCAGAATGGTTATGCCATGGTGCGCAGACCACAAGACCTGGTCAGGCAACTTACCCAAGCCTGGGCCATGCTGGCGCGCCGGTGAGCCCACTCTGCGGCACCGCACGTGCTTTCGGCAAAGTAACCATTTTCAGATGTTGATATTTGATTCATATAAAATGAATCTTTAATCTTTAATCTTTCGGAGTTCCTTCATGACTTCATGCGCGACAGGTCACATCACCTCCAAGCTCATTTATTTATTTGAAGCTGATGGCGTGGCAAACGATTTTGTCATGCGGCAAATTTTACCGGAATCGATGTTCTTCAGCCCGGCGAGACGATCCGGTTTTACTTGTGCTTGAGTTGACCCATATGGAATCCCCGGCATTTTTCAAACGGGTCCCAGACATCACCCTGATTGATCCGTTGGCTGATTTTTTGGGTGCCGCTGAAGGCGGGCTGGTGCGCTATGGATACACCGATGCTGTCAAACTGGCAGGCCATTCGTGTCCAACGGTGGCGTCAGCCTATTGGCTCGGTGTTCGCGCCCTGGAGCACCTCTATCCCGATACGGTGCCAGTGCGCGGCAGCATCGCTGTTGATATTAGACAGCCACTGGAGTCTGGCACCACGGGTGTCATGGCCAATGTCTTGGGTCAACTGACTGGTGCTGCTGGCAGCGGCGGCTTTGCCGGGATCGGCGGGCGCTTTGTGCGTCGTGGCTTGATGCACTTTGGTGTTGATATTGCGTCTGAAATTCGCTTCACACGCACCGATACCGGCCAAGCTGTGCTGGCACAGTCCCACGCGCAAAGCGTGCGTTCTGATGCCCGGACCATGCCATTGATGCAAGCCTGCTTGTCAGGCACCGCGACGGCGGCGCAGCGGCACGAATTTGGCCAACTTTGGCAAGCGCGCGTTGAACAATTGTTGCTGGTGCATGGTTTTGATGATGCCGTGTTTGAACTGCGGGCAGTGTGAGCCAGGGCCTGTGGCATCCTGGTTTTTGAATCAGCGATCCATGGGAGAACGACTGTGACCTTTGTTGTGACCGAATCGTGTATTCGATGCAAATACACTGACTGTGTTGATGTGTGCCCGGTGGACGCCTTTCGCGAAGGTGCCAACTTCTTGGTGATTGAGCCTGACGATTGCATTGACTGCGCCGTGTGCGTACCCGAGTGCCCGGTCAATGCCATTTATGCCGCAGAAGACGTGCCTGCCAGCCAGCAGGATTTCATTGCACTCAATGCTGAGTTGGCGCCCCAATGGAAAACCATTACCAAAACAAAAGCGGCTTTGACAGACGCAGACGACTGGGCCAAAGTTGGGGTGAAGCGTGCGGAACTCAAACGTTAATGCCAACCGTTGCGCCTTCACCTTCACCGATCCATGCATCTGACACGCCCCGCCTGGCAGGCGATCTGGCAGTGTGGCTCATCATCCTGGCGGAGTTGCTGACCTTTGGCATCTTTTTCTTGTCTTATGCATTTGCACGCACGTTTGATGTGGCGCTTTTTAACGCGTCACAACGCACGCTCGACCTGAACTCTGGCGCCATCAACACGGCTTTGTTGATTACTGGGAGTTGGTGTGTGGTGCGCGCTGTGCATGCCGTTAAACGTGACGCATCGGCACAGGGCGCGCATTGGCTGACGGCTGCACTGGCCTGTGGCAGCGGCTTCGTGGTCATCAAGTTGATGGAATTTTCTGCCAAAGCCGATGCGGGTATCGACCTGTCGACCAACACGTTTTACATGTTTTACATTTTGTTGACGGCGTTTCATTTCTTTCATGTGTTGGCAGCCATGGTGTTTTTAACGATTCTGTTGTTCAAGACACGCGCCGGGCGCTATGGCAGCCATGACGTGCATGCGCTGGAAACTGGCGCCGCCTTTTGGCACATGGTGGATTTGTTGTGGATTGTGCTGTTCCCGTTGATTTACGTGATGCGCTGAGGCCTGATGACCATGCTGAAATTTTCAACCAACACCGTTTGGCTGCTGTTGCTGGCCGCCACCGGGCTCACTTATTGGCTGGGCGAGTCTGGTCAGGTGGGCCAGGCCAGCATGGTGCCTGTGTTCATCATCTTCGGGGTCTCATTTTTCAAGGGCGTGGCCGTCATCAACGATTTCATGGAACTGCGCCATGCACCCGCGTTGTGGCGCAATCTGCTGGTGGGCTGGCTGGGCTTTGTCATCAGCATGACCCTGTTGGCTTACTGGCTGGGTTCACGCTGAGCCAGCCTCCTGGACTGGCTCAGCCGTCTTTGCCATCCCTGCGTGCCGTCACCAACCACGGGGTGTAACGCCACATGAAAATCAGAAATGCGGCACTCCAGGCGGATGCTGACGCGATCAGGGCGTAGGTGTACCACGCCGGCATCAGCATAGGCAGCAAGACACGTAGCGCTGCGGCCAGCATGATCAACAGGTAGGCCGCTGTCTCAGGGGCGTCGACCTGCAATGGGCGCCCTGTGTGGCCGCGCGAGGTGCGCGTCATCATGCCAATGATCAGGCCACCGGTGGCCCCTACCGCCAACGCATGGACACCCAACGATGCAGCCAACCACCCAAGTTCTGCCATGGCGAGCAAAGCCAATCCAAGCGTCAGCCACAGGTATGAAAAGTGCAAAATCCAGACAATCGGGCGGCCCAGCGTCGCCAATGGGTGCCAGCGCAGTTGGCGGCTCAGGTTGAGCACGCTGGCCAACGCCAATGCGGCTGCAGCCAGGCCGCTGTGCCAACCCGCCACCCACAACACCAAACCAATGGCCGTCGCAGCCAAAGCACTGCGTTCCAGCCAGACCACAGGTTCAATTTTTATGCTCAAGGCAGTGGCGGTAAAAAATGGCACCACGCGCCCAGCCATCACACACTCAATCATCACGATAAAACCCAGCCCCGCGTACAGGCTGCGCATGGGTGCCAAGTCAATCACAGCATTGGCCGATAAATGAAACGTCAGGTTGACAAGAGAGAGCAACAGCAAGATAAGCGCCAGTGGTACGTTGCGCCAATTTTTTGAGCGTATCAATAAACGCAGAAAAATGAGCCCCACGATGGGTAAGAGCGCCAGGTCCAGCACCGCAAAAACCGCATAGGGTGCCACCAGCGAGGCCACGCGTGCGCTCAGCCAAAGCAAGATCAGGAAACCCAAAGCCGGGCCACGCGGGGTGGCCAGGCCGGTCCAGGTTTTACCAGCAGTCATCAGGAAACCCACGATGACCGCAATGGCAAAGCCAAACAGCATTTCATGCGCATGCCAAAGCAGTGCCGGTGGCGTCGGTGCCCAACTGGTGGCACCAAGAAAGACGGCCACCCAAAGCGGCACGATCAACGCAGCCAGCAGGGCAGCACCAAGGTAAAACGGACGAAAGGCCAGCCGTAACCACGGCATCCCGTAGGGTGCTGGTGTGGCGGGCGCTTGGCCGAAGATGGGTAATGACATGCTTACTTTCATGGTTTGGTTTGTGATGGGGTGGTGGGGTCAATGGGTGTGGCGACCGGTGCCAGTTGCCGGTCACCCCATGCCAACCAGTCATCTCCAAACAACTCTGCCGGATGCGGTGAGCGTTCGTTGGCGCAAGCCATGGCTTCGATGGCACAAAATTGGTCACAACCCCAGCAAATGCGCTCTGGGTTGGCCGGGAGATTGGGGAACTTCTTGGCCATGATGGGACGTGGTTTGCAGACTTAGAGCGGGATCACAAAGGTGGATTTTTCTACGACCGACACCAGTTCGCCGTCGCCCTGGGTTTCAACTGTGAATGTGATCGACCTGGCTTTGCCCCGGTGCGCTTGTGTCGCCTCGGCTGGCAAGGTCAGACGAATGGTCAGTGACCCGATGCCTGCGGCGGGTACGGTCAGTACCGGGTTGGTCATCTGCGCCAAGCCTGGCAGACCTTGCGCACGGGTGGTGTAGGTTTGCATCTGTTCGGTGGTGTTCATGATTTGCAGACGGTAGATGTTTTCGATGTCACCGTTGCCAATTTCGCGTGACATCGCGCCTCGGTCCCTGATGACGTCCACTGCAAACCCCTTGCGCGTGGACAAGCCGCCGATGAGGATGGAGGCCACCACCAAGAGCAGCACACTGTAGATCCACACGCGAGGGCGCCATACCCGTTTCACCATTTGCTTGGCTGTTAGTTTGTCGGACATGCCGTTGCCAGATGAATAACGAATCAAACCCAACGGGTAGTTCATTTTTTCCATCACCTCGTCGCAGACATCAATGCATGCCGCGCAGGCAATGCATTCGTTTTGCAAACCGTTTCGGATGTCAATGCCGGTGGGGCAAACTTGCACACACAGCGTGCAATCAATGCAGTCGCCCAGGCCCAACGCCTTGGGGTCAGCAGCACGTGTGCGCGAGCCCCTGGACTCGCCACGTTCGACGTCATAGGCAATCACCATTGAATCCATGTCGGTCAGGGCGCTTTGAATACGTGCGTACGGGCACATTTGTTTGCAGATTTGCTCGCGCAGGTAACCCGCGTTGCCGTAGGTGGCAAAGCCATAGAACAACACCCAGAACCACTCCCATGGCGAAAAAGACAGTGCAATCAGTTCGCCCGCCAAGTCATGAATCGGTGTGAAATATCCTACAAAGGTAAAACCCGTGAACAAACTCAAACTGATCCACAAAGCTTGTTTAACGCTTTTACGGGCCATTTTTTCTGCGCCCCAAGTCCCTTTGTCAAGGCGCATGCGGGCCAGTCGGTCACCTTCTGTGATGCGCTCCAACCATAGGAAGATTTCGGTATAAACCGTTTGTGGGCAGGCGTATCCGCACCATAACCGGCCCGCCACGGCGGTGAAGAAAAACAGAGCGAGGGCAGCCAACACCAGCAAGAACGCCAGATAAATCAGGTCTTGCGGATGTAACACCAGGCCAAAGATAAAAAACCGGTTGCCCGCCAGATCAAACAAGAGCGCCTGCCGGTCATTCCACTGTAACCAGGGCGACCCGTAAAAAACCAGCTGAGTGACCCAGACCATGACCCAGCGCAAACGGTTAAACAGCCCACCCACTGAGCGTGAATAAATTTTGCCCGGCTCTTGGTACAGCGAAATCAGTTCGTCCGAACTGCGTGCTGCGCTTGACGGCGTCGACACTGGTTGGATCGGAATGACTTTGGCGTAAGGTGACTTTTTCATGAATGGCGCATTGACGCTTTAAAGATGAATCTTGTATGAATGTTATTTTATCTTGATAATAGTCACCTTGCTTGTATCTTTAATCTTCTGCCTTAACCTATGCGCCTTACCCAATGGACTGACTACACGCTGCGAGTGTTGATGTACTGTGCCGCCTGCCTGGAGCGCACCGAACCGGTGACGATCACCGAGATTGCCGACAACCACGGCATTTCGCGCAGCCACCTGACCAAGATTGTGCAGGAGCTGGCTGCGCGGGGCTGGCTTGAAACCACACGTGGGCGTGGCGGCGGAATGCGCTTGTTGGTCAACGCCAAAGAG
Source organism: Burkholderiales bacterium (assembly GCA_038207945.1). GTDB lineage: Bacteria > Pseudomonadota > Gammaproteobacteria > Burkholderiales > Burkholderiaceae_C > Rhodoferax. The sequence goes on along the minus strand of JBBQZG010000037.1, from coordinate 13,453 downwards.
ATCACTTTGGGCGAGATCGTGCGCGCCACGGAAACCGATTTTGCGATGGTGGAGTGTTTTGATGCGGTACACAACCAATGCCGCTTGAGTCAGCATTGCAAACTCAAGAGCGTGCTAGGACAGGCCACCCAAAGTTACCTGGCCGTGCTGGATGGCTTCACGCTGGCTGATCTGGTGGCGCCGATCGCAGGTGGTGTCAATAGGCCCATCAAGCAGACTATGCATTTGATTCCTGGGCTGCCAAACACCACAGTTTGAGTTCACCATGAGATTTTTCGCGACGCAGTTTTCCGGGCTGGCACGGGCCTGGGTGTCCAACGGCTTGCCCACCATGTCTGCAGCGCAGCAGTGGCGGTCAAGCCTCGGTGCGTTGCTTGGCATAGGGTTGAGTGGACTTTTGCTGCACGCCATGCCGTTGCATTCGCATTGGTTGATTGCACCCATAGGCGCCAGCGTGGTGATTTTGTTCGTTCAGCCGCACAGCCCGGTGGCTCAACCGCGCTCGGTCATCATCAGTTATTTTTTTGCCACGCTGGTCGGCTTGCTGTGTGTCCGTGTGATCCCCGACATTGTTCTTGCGGCTGCCATTGGCGTCGCAGTCACGGTCTGGCTCATGATCAGATTCAACTGCATTCATCCGCCGGGTGGTGCAGTGGTGCTGTTGATTGTGTTGAGTGGGGCAAGCAACTTGGCACAGATGACGCAGACGGTCAGTCTGGTTGCGCTCAACGTCTTCTTTTTGTTGCTTTTTACCTGGTTGATCAATACCTGGTTGCTGGGGCGCCCCTATCCTTACAGCGTCAAAGCCGAAGAGGTTCAGACGCACAACACCCGTGATGAGGTGCCGATGGTGCGAGGTGGGCTTGACCACACTGACCTGGCAAGCGCCGTGACAGCGCTCAATACGTTCGTCGACATTCAGGAAGATGAGTTGGTGAAGCTCTACAACTTGGCGGTCGACCACGCGTTCGAGCGTCATATCGGTTTGACCTGTGCTGATGTGATGTCGCGCGATGTGATCAGTGTGAAAACAGACACGCACATCGAGGTCGCGTGGAATCGGTTGCGTCACCATCAGGTCAAGGCATTGCCCGTGTTGGACCAGCAAGGCAAGCTTGTTGGCATTTTGAGCACGGCTGATTTTTTGCGCCAGATGGATGACACCACGGCCGCCGGTCTAGCCGTGCACTTAGGGGGCCTGCTGCAGCGTATGCCTGGTGCCAGGCCCAAAAAAGCCAATTTGGTGGGTCAAATCATGACGTCAAGGGTGGTCAGCGCGCGGGTTGACACTCCGATCATCACGCTGATTCACCTAATGACCCAGAAAAATATCCCGCATATTCCTGTGATTGATGACGATCGCAAGGTGTTGGGTATCGTCACGCAGACGGACACCTTGGTGGCACTTTACAAGCGCATCGCCTTGTCTTCCGCTTAATGGGTAGGTGCAGTTGGGCAAGTCACGACACACCCTGCTCTGAAGCGATCACGGCAGCGTGGACCCGGGAGCTGACTCCGAGTTTGCGCAAAATGTGTTGGACATGAATTTTGACGGTGGTCTCCACAATGCCATGTTCGCGCGCGATTTCCTTGTTGCTGGCACCGCGGGCAATGCCGCGCAAGATGTCAAGTTCACGTGGTGACAGGCTAGCAAGTGCTTGCTCTGTGGGCGTGACTACTTTGCCGGTGGAGGGGACTTGCCCAGTGTTCGTGGCCGGAACCGGCTTCAGTGCCGAACTTCTGTAGGCGGCAACCAGCTTGCCCATCATCTCGGGCGCAATGATGCTGTCGCCATGAAAGGCGCGATGCACCGCTGCGGTCAGGTCGTCGCCTTCCATGGTCTTGAGCAAATAGCCGCAGGCGCCACCATGCAGGGCGGCGGCCAGATCATTTTCATCTTCGCTCACGGTCAGCATCAAAATGCAAGTGTTCGGAGCCACTTCCATCAATGAGGGCAGAGCGTCGACACCATTGACACCCGGCAGGTGGTTGTCCAGCAATATGACATCGGGTTGCAGTTCCTGGGCTTTGCGCAAGGCCTGTCCGGCATCTGCGGCATCGCCCACCACGAACAGACCTGCATCACGCGCCAACAGTGCAGTCAAACCCCGGCGAAACAGGGTGTGGTCGTCCACCACCAGAATGCGAATGGGCGTGTCGTTGGATGAGGTGGTGCGCATGTTTAAACGGTAGGTGAGATCAGGCTTGCTTGGATGCCGTCTACGCGCGCGATGCTCGTTGTGCTGGGGTGCGACGGCGTGGGCAGGGTGAGTATCACGGAGCTGCCGCGTGACGGTGTTGAGATCACGTCGATGGTTGCGTCGATGCGTTGTGCCCGCTCGGTCATGATGCGCATTCCCACATGGGTTTCATCATGTTGATCTGTGTCCGGTTTAAAGCCAATGCCATCGTCGCGCACCTCAAAGCGCCAGGTGGGTTGCTGCTGCACGTCCAGCCAGGCTTGCGACGCGCGGGCATGTTTGCGTACATTGGACAATGCTTCCTGAATGATGTGAAGCACCTGAATTTGCACGTCTGGCGCCAGTGGCAACCCATGTCCCTGAATGGACAGAGCAGTTTTGATACCGCTTTGGTGTTCAAATTTTTGCAGTGTCGTGGTCAGTGCCGGCTCAATGTCTTCAATGTTGGTGCGCGTTCTGAAGTGAAGCAGCAGTTCACGCACATCGCCATAGCTCTCTTTCACACCCGCGTCAATTTCTTCCAGAATTTTGGCCACATCCGGCTCATCGCAGGTTTTGATGGCATCACGCATCAGTTGCACCTGGATCTTCAAAAAGGCCAGAGACTGTGCAATGGAGTCGTGCAGTTCCCGCGCCAACAAATGGCGTTCTTGCGACACAGCAGCTTCTTTTTCAAGCGAGTTCAGGCGCAAGTTTTCCATGCCACTTGCCAGATGGCTGCTCAAGGCTTCAAGCAATGAGCACTCTGCAGGTGTTGGGCTGGTACGGGCGTGAAAAAACAGGTCGACCTCGCCCATCACATGTTCGTGCAACCGCACGGGGATGGTCACCAGGGTTTCAAACCCGGCCTTGGTGCAATGCGTCATGGGCGCAGGTGACAGTTCACGAATCGGGATCACGTTCAGAGTGGCACCCACCACCGCAGCGCCGCAATGGCAGTCGCCAGAGTAAATGCACTGTTCGGCATCCACCATGGCGGCAGGCAGACCATGCGCGGCCAGCATCAGGTGACGTTGGCCTCCCTGGTTTGACCAGCGCAGTGCGACACCGTCTGCACGCGAGATCTTGGCCATGCTTTTTGTGAAATCTCGTGCCAGTGCATCCAGCGAGGTGGCTTTGGCGACCAGATTCGTTACCTCGTACAGACTTTCAAGTCGCTCGGACTTTTCTTGCAATAAAAGTGTCTTTTCTGACACTTTGCCCTCCAGGTTTTTGTACATGGACTGCATGTGCTCCGCCATGCCGTTAAAACCATCGGCCAGCGTGCCAAACTCATCACTTGAAACGCGTTCTACCCGTGCGTCTAAATCGCCAAGCTGAATTTTTTCAATGGCTTGTTTGAGTTGTCCGACCGGCTCCAGCACAAACAGGTAGCCGGTGTACAAAAGCACTGTTGCACCCACAATGACAGAGGCCAGCATGCTCATTTGCAACAAATGGAGCAGCGCAGTCCATTGGGCGATATGCACCTCGATGCTGTTCACGAACGCATCGATGTGGGAGGCAAAGGCCACGGTGTCTGCCCGCAGCTCTCCAAAAACTGTCGGTTTGGCCTGAATCCATTGGGCTTTGTACCGAGCCCAGTCTTCCTCAACCACGGCAAAGCGCTGGGTGGTGTCAATGTCCCAGGGCACAAACAACGGACGGTCCGGGTCGCCTTTTTTCAAGGTGGCCAGGCTGCGGTCAAATTCGGCCATCTGGCTTGGCAACTGGTCGGTCTCACCGGTGCCAATGGACAGCGACATGCGGTAAGACTGCATGCGCATGCGCCCGGCTTCGTTGACCGCTGCCGCACCACCATCGAGCTGCCATGACACCCACAGGGTGGCTGCCGTGGCGATGAACACCAGCAGCAAAAACGGCGCTCCCACCATCAGCAGCTTGGCGCCCAGATTCCAGTGTCGGGTAGATGCCATGGTGGGTTGCCTTGTTGCTGGGCTAACGGCTTGTGGCTTAGCCCATGCGTTCAAAAATTGCGGCAATGCCCTGGCCGCCACCAATACACATGGTGACTAGCGCGTAGCGACCGCCAATGCGTTCCAGCTCATACAGCGCTTTGACCGTGATCAGCGCGCCAGTGGCGCCAATCGGATGGCCCAATGAAATACCTGAGCCATTGGGGTTGACTTTGGCAGGGTCAAAGCCGAGGTCGCGGCTGACGGCACAAGCTTGGGCGGCAAATGCCTCGTTGGCCTCAATCACGTCCAGGTCATTGACTGTCAGGCCAGCTCTTTTCAAAGCTATCTGCGAGGCAGGTACCGGGCCAATACCCATGTACTTGGGGTCAACTCCCGCATGGGCATAGCCCACCAGGCGTGCCAGCGGCTTCAAACCACGCGCCTTGGCGGTACCAGCTTCCATCAGCACCACGGCGGCGGCGGCGTCGTTGATGCCTGAGGCGTTGCCGGCGGTGACGGTGCCGTTTTCTTTCAGGAAAGCTGGCTTGAGCTTTGCCAGGTCTGCCATGGTGCAGTTGGGGCGGAAGTGCTCGTCGGTGTCAAACAGCACATCGCCTTTGCGGCTTTTCAGGGTCACCGGCATGATCTGGCTTTTGAAGTAGCCAGCCTCGATGGCGCGCTGGGCGCGGTTGTGGCTTTCCACGGCCAGTGCGTCCTGGTCTTCACGGCTGATGCCCCACTTGGCTGCAATGTTTTCGGCGGTGACGCCCATGTGAATGGTGTGAAACGGGTCATGCAAGGCGCCTACCACCATGTCAACCATCTTGGTGTCGCCCATGCGGGCGCCCCAGCGCATGTTCAGGCTGGCGTAGGGCGCGCGGCTCATGCCTTCAGCGCCACCACCAATGGCGATGTCGCAGTCACCCAATAAGATGGATTGACTGGCATTCACGATCGCCTGCAGGCCTGAGCCGCATAAGCGGTTCACGTTGTAGGCCGGTACGCCTTCGGCGCAACCGCCGTTGATGGCCGCCACGCGTGACAAATACATGTCTTTGGGCTCGGTGTTGACCACATGGCCAAACACCACATGGCCGACCTCATCACCCTTCACCTGGGCGCGGGTTAACACTTCTCGGACGATCTGCCCGGCCAACTCGGTCGGGGCAATGTCTTTCAGGCTGCCACCGTAGGTGCCAATGGCGGAACGGGCGCCACTCACGATCACAACTTCACGGGTCATCTCGGGTCTCCTCTGGAAATTAAAAAATCATTACGAATGAATCTTAGCGTTAATTGCTAATGGGATCAGGTTCAGGTGGCGTCACGCACGTCAGCCACAACCTGCTGTCCAAAATCTGGTCGTTTCAACCAGACAAGAACACGTTTTGCCGCCTCCTTGGCGGACGTGAGCTGGCCTGATTGTTTGAGCTGTGCAAATCCAGTTTGATCCGGGAAGGCGTCAGGGCTTGCGTTGCGCAGTTGGGTTTGCATGTCGGTGTCAATCACGCCTGGCGCCAGTGAGCAGACTTTTGCGCCATTGGCCACACGCGCCTCGTCAAGTGCCAGGCAACGGGTAAAGTGATCCAGGCCTGCCTTGGCTGCGCAGTAGGCAGCCTGCGACGCCATGGGGCGTCGGCCCAAGCCTGAAGAGATGTTCAGCACCTTGCGTGGCACATTGAGTTGCAACGTCGTTTTCAAAAAAGCCGCAGTGAGCAGCATCGGGGCCTCCAGACCCACCCGCAGCGCCCGTGTTAACTCCAGTGGGTCTGAGGCGCTCAGCGGGGCAATTGTCGGGATCACGCCTGCGTTGTTGATCAGTGTGGCGCTTTCAAGCGAGTTTGTCAAAAGCTTGCCCAGCCAAAGTGCAAGTTGGGTCGCTACAGGCTGCGGGTCTGACAAGTCCATTGACCATTGCTCAATGAGGCAACCCTTTTGGGTGGCCTGCATTGCCAGGGCTTGATTCGGGTGCCGCGAGATACAAAGCAGTTGGTGACCAGGAGCGAGCAACTGGTCGGCCATGGCCAGACCCATGCCGCGTGAGGCGCCGGTGACAATGTAAAGGTGCTTTTTCATGGTTTCGCAGTCAAAAAGGTGTGGTGCTGACGAACCGCATGGTTTGACGGTCAACGGGGTGGGTGAGCTCAAGCATACAGGCGTGCAACAACAATCGGTTGGATTGCGCTGCCACCTGTGGCGGTGCGTACAGCATGTCACCAAGAATTGCGTGGCCCAAAGCCTGCAGGTGCACCCGCAACTGGTGTGATCTGCCGGTGATGGGCTCCAGTGCGAGTCGTGAGGTGTTGTGTAGCGGGTCCATGGCGAGCGCTTGCCAACGGGTGCGGCTGGGTTTGCCAAGCTTGGCATCAATGATGCGCTTGGGACGGTTTGGCCAGTCCAGCAAGATAGGTAGGTCGATCAGTTGCCAGCCGCTGTCCGGGGCGCTGACCACACCACTCACCACCGCCTCATAACGCTTGTGAACGCTGCGCGTGGCAAACGCATCATTCAGGCTGCGCTGGGCAGCGATGCCGCGCGCCATCACCAGCAGTCCAGAGGTTGACATGTCAAGGCGGTGCACCACCAGGGCGTCGGGGTATTGCTGCTGGGCGCGGCGGCTTAAGCAATCTTGTTTGTCTTCGCCACGCCCGGGCACGCTCAGCAGCCCAGCCGGTTTGTCCAGCACCAACAGCGTCTCGTCTACAAAAACAATCTCAAGCTCAGCCAAGTAGGGATGTCTCGGTAAGCAGCTTTTGTACGGTGGCGCACAGCTCGTCGACGTCATTGGGCTTGTGGATCAAGGCGCGTGCGCCAGCGGCCAACGCGTCACGTTCAATGTCGGGTGTGACATAGCCGGAAGCCAGCGCCACTGGCAGCTCAGGCATCAGGGTTTTGACCTCACGCAACAAATCTACCCCGCTGTAGCCGGGCATGGTGTAGTCGGTGACCAATAAGTCACAAGCGGACCGGTCATCACGCAACACGGCCAACGCTTGCCGCGGATCAGTGAAAGTGATGACGCGATAACCCTTGCGAGTGAGCAGCCTCTTGACCAAAAACACCAGTGCTTCATCGTCATCGACATACATCACACATTGCCCGGTGCCCATCACCGGGGGGGCTTCGATGGGCTGTGCGCTGGGCAGCTCAATGGCTGCATCAGCCACCGGAAAATACAGCGTGAACGTGCTGCCTTGTCCAAGGGTGCTCTGTACCCGCACATTGCCCATGTGGGCGCGCATGATGCCGTGTACCACAGAGAGCCCCAGTCCAGTGCCCTGGCCGACTGGCTTGGTGGTAAAGAATGGCTCGAAGATCCGTTCCAGGGTGGTGTCACTCATGCCGCTGCCCGAGTCACTGACGGTGATCCTCACATGCTGACCCCGCAGACCACCGCGTCGCTCTGAGGCATCGTCAGGTGTGCGCAGGGCATAGGCCAGCTCTACACGCAGGGTGCCAGGTTGCTGAGCCATGGCATGAATGGCATTGGTGCACAAATTGAGCAGGGCCTGTTCAATTTGTGTGGCATCTGCCAGCACCGGCGGGGTCGTGTCATCAATGCTGGCGCGCAAAGTGACGTGTGGCGGCATGGTGACTTTGACCAGGCGCAGGGTTTCATGCACCACGTCGGCCAGTTGCAGCGGCGCGCGGTGCGGGGGTTCGTTGCGGCTGAAGGTGAGGATCTGGCGCACAAGATCACGCGCGCGCCGGCCTGCTTTGTCAATTTCGGTCAGGCTGGTGGCGACTGCACTGTCCACGCTGGCATCCAGTCTGGCCAGTGCTACGTTGCCCAAAATGGCGCTGATGATGTTATTGAAGTCGTGCGCAATGCCGCCAGCCATGGTGCCAATGGCCTGCATTTTTTGTGATTCACGCAGTTGTGACTCAAGCGCCGTACGGTGCGCTTCCATTTTTTTGCGTGCCGTCAGGTCGTGGGCGAACAAGGTGATGACATCGCCATCTGCATGGTGTTCAAACGACACGCTCACCTCCAGAGACACGCTGTCACCCTGGCTGGTAATTCCGATCATTTCACCGAGTTGTGCGTGGCTGGTAATGTCGCTGTACGACAGGGCGTGGGCCGCATCGGGTAAAAAGTCGGTCAGCGGGCGGCCAAGTGCCTGGTCCGTGGCGCAGTGAAACACAGTGGCGGCCGTGGGGTTGAAAACAATGACCTGGTGGTTTTTGTCAACGCACAGAATCGCGTCGAGCGACGAGTTGATGATGGCAGCCAGCCTGGTTTTGCTTTGCAGAAGCTGTTCATTGCCTTCCTGCAGCGCCTGCGTGCTGAGTTGCAGCGCATGTCGCTGTGCCAGCAGCGGGCCTTGATCAATGACGGCGCAAATAAATCGGGGCAGGTCACTTAGCGGGTCATCGATCCGGGCGATGTGCAGGTCGCCAGTGAAAGGGCCGTTTGAGCCACCAGAAAATTCAAGTTCATCAAGTTCGTAAGAGCCTTGCTCTTTGGCCAGCAAAAAACCCAACCGCACACGGTCGATGCCGTTCTGTTTAACTAGGGGATATAAAAAACTGAGCGGTGGATCAAGCTCAAGCGGGCGAAACAAGTCCAATGCCCGTCCATTGGTCTCCAGGACCTGACCATTTTCTTCAACCACCATCAAAGCCAGTGGCACATGGGAGAACAAGGTGACAAAACGCTCGGACGCACCTTCGGCTGCGGCTTGGCTAAAGCGCAGCGCCTTGTTTTGAATTTCAAGCTCGGCGTGGTACTGCCGCAAATTGTCAACCATGCGGGCACTTGAGAACTTGTCGGCCAAGCCCGGCGGACGCCGACCCGGCCCGCCCAAACGTTTGAGTGGTAACCCTGGTGGCTTTTTATGGGTACGGGAAAAGGGTCGCGTCATGCGGATTGTGCCGTCAAGGACAGGCGCATTCTGGCAACTGCCGCAAGCGTGGACTCAGCGAGGTGCGTTTTTCAGCTTGCCGCGCACCGGCACCACGGTGGTGACGGTAGGGCGCACCGCATCAGCTGAAACCGGCTTGGGCGGTGAGGTGTCCTTTTTGGGTTTTTTGACCATCTTGTTGCTGTTTTGTTGACTTTTTGCCATGTTCGTTCTCCTAAGGTTGCAAAGTTTGCTGTCGTGATCTCCGGACTACGCAATTATCGGCGTGTCGCTGCCGTTCCCGGCTCAAGGTCAGCAATTTTCAGCGGGTTGTGTGTGGCAATATATGCGCGCACAACATCGGCATCTACAAAGCCGGTATTGACAAAACTCGGGTGTCCGGTGACCTTGGGATAACCATCACCGCCCGCCGCCTGAAATTTATTCAGGGCCAGACGATAGGTTTTGGTTGCATCCAGTGGCAAACCTCCGATGCGCACCCGGGTCGCGGTGCCCGAGACCAACTCAACCGCAATGCCGGCAAACTGCGGGAAGGCGCCTGAGCCCGCACTCATCTTGCCGGCCGCATTGAGGTACTGCAGCAGTTCGCCGCCGCTCAAGTCCACGGTGCAAACTGTGTTGCCAAAGGGTTGGACCTTAAGCACGTCTTTGTAGCTGATGGCACCCGCTGCGATCGAGTCACGCACGCCACCCGAGTTAACGATGGCCAGGTCGGCCCCGGTCTTTGCCATCATGGCACGGCCAATCAGCACACCCAGGTTGGTGGGCTGGCTGCGAACCACAGCGCGGTCACCTTCGAGCCGGCCGTCGCTGATACCAATCTGGACGTTGAGCTTGTCCTGACCAAATTGCTGGTAAGGCGACAGCAGGGCCAGCATGTCTTTGTCTTCAGCCATTGCCTCTGTATATGGCACCAGGGTGGATTTGCCGTCGGCCCCCTTGACGGGCTTTTTCAGATTGACCGGGATGAGTGAATACTTGACCAGCTTGAACTCGCCCTGACGGTATTCAAAGTCTGCGCGACCCACGTATTTGCCCCTTTCGTGGGCTTGAACGATCCAGGTGCCGTTTTGCCGGTCTAGCTGGCACGCGCCGCCCGGCACGTAAGCCCGATCCAAAACATTTTCGGCCTTTATGCAGGCAGGGTTCTGGGTGTGGCCGCCCACCACCAGGTCGATGCCTGACACAGCGCGCGCCATTTCCACATCACCTGGGGCCTGCGTGCCGTGCTGGCCGTTTTCATAGTGCCCCATGTGGGTGGTGGCAATCACCACGTCCGCCTGGCGCCGCAGCTCCGGCACCACCTTGGCTGCCTCAGCGATCACGCTGCGAAACTCCAGCCAGCCGACGTTGTCCGGGTGCGCCATGCGAACTGTGTCCTCAGTGGTCAGTCCCATCACGCCAACCCGCAAGCCACCCAGGTCAAACACCTTGTAGGGCGCAAACATCCGCTGACCTTGTTCATAAATGTTGGCTGACAGCATGGGAAACTGGGCCAGACCGCGCTGCATTTTCAGTACTGCCAGGGGCTTGTCAAACTCGTGGTTACCCACTGCCATGGCTTGGTAGCCCAGCAAATTCATGCCTTTGAAGTCGGGCACGGCATCTTGCAGGTCAGACTCCGGAACCCCGGTGTTGACGTCGCCGCCGTCGAGCAGCAAGACGTAGCCGCCGTTGGCAGCCACCTCCCGGCGGATTTGGTCCACAACAGTTTTGCGTGCGGCCATGCCGTACTCGCCATCGCTGTTTTGCCAGAAGCGGCCATGGTGATCGTTGGTGTGCATCACGGTGAGTCGGTAGGTTTTGTCGCAGTCAGGGCCACTGGGTGGGGCCAGTGCACAGCCAGATAGGCAGGCGATCAAACCCAGGGTGAGGCTGAGGCGATTCAGATTCATGACGCGGTGTCCTATAGAGGTCATGAGGGTCGATTGGCTGGATGCGTTTACCGGTCGTGCAGACGGTTTACTTCCTGTTCGGTGACGGCTTTGGCCTGGTTTCTCCAGGGATTGCGCACAAAAGCCAGGACTTGCGCTGCGTCTTCGCCGCCAAGTTTAAGCATAAATGGCGGCGTGCCAGGCTTGTTTTTTGGCCGGTACGCCAGACACCAAGTTGTGCGTTCAGATCGTCTCGCGGATGGCGTCGCCTTTTGTAACCAGCGTATGGCCACGTTCAATGGCTCGCTTTGGAATACCGCAGGGCGTGGAATTGGCGTAGGGCATCGCAAGCCCTGAGGAATGCTGTGACATGTCCTGCGAACGGGCCCATGGCCAACGGTGCAGGCCTTGGTGCGCTGGGTCATTGTGGCTTTGCAGCAGGGGGCTGCAGAGGCAATGTGTTCGGGGTCAATGTGTGCGGCGATGACCGCGGAATGTTGGAAATACCCGACACCACGACCGGCTTGGCAGTGCTACCTTCAACCACCTTAATTTTTTGCAGAGCACACCATGCCCAAAACCCTGATCGAGCCGTTTCGCATCAAAAGCATCGAGCCGATTCGCATGACCACCCGTACCGAGCGGGTTGAATTGCTGGAAGCGGCCAAACTCAATGTGTTCAAGCTGCGCGCCGAAGACGTGCTGATTGACTGGCTCACCGACTCCGGCACCGGCGCCATGTCGTCAAAACAATGGGGCGCGATCATGGAAGGCGACGAAAGTTATGCCGGTGCGCGCAGCTTTTACCGGCTCGAAAAAGTGATTCAGGACATCACCGGCATGCAGTTTTTTGTCCCCACGCATCAGGGCCGAGCCGCAGAAAAAGTGCTGTTCACGGCAGTGTGCAAAAAGGGCGATGTGGTGCCCAACAACTGTCACTTTGACACCACCCGCGCCAACCTTGAATACCTGGGCGTGGAAGCGTTCGACTTGGTGATCGCCGAGGGCTTGCAGCCCGCCACCTTGCATCCGTTCAAGGGCAATATTGATTTGGAGCGGGCGGCGGCGCTGATGAAAGAGCAGGGTGACCAGATTCCGTTTGGCATGATCACCGTGACCAACAATACCGGTGGTGGCCAGCCGGTGTCGATGGCCAACATCCGCGCCTACGCCAAGCTGCTTAAGGCGCAGGGCAAGCCCTTCATCATGGACGTTTGCCGTTTTTCTGAAAACGCCATGTTCATCAAGATGCGCGAGCCGGGCTACGAGAACACGCCCATCAAGGCGATCGTGCAAGAGATGTTTTCTTACGCCGACGGCGCCACCATGAGCGCCAAAAAAGACGGCTTGGTCAACATCGGCGGCTTCATTGTGTTGCGCAGTGAGGAGTGGATGGACGCGGTGCGCAATGTGCTGATCATGACCGAAGGTTTTCCCACCTACGGCGGCCTGGCCGGGCGCGACCTGGAAGCGCTGGCCGTGGGGCTGGAGGAAGGCATGCAGGAGGACTACCTGCGTTACCGCCTGCGCACGGCCGAATACCTGGGCGAGCGCCTGGAGGCGGCCGGCGTGAGCTTTGTCAAGCCCACCGGCGGCCACGCGGTGTACATCGACGCGCGCACCGTGCTGCCCGACATGCCCATTGAACATTACCCGGCCTGGGCGCTGTGCAATGCGCTGTACCTGGAAGGCGGCATTCGCGGCGTCGAGATCGGTTCGGTGATGTTTGGCAAGCGCCTGTCGGACGGCACCGAGACCTACCACAGCATGGAACTGGTGCGCTTGGCGTTCCCGCGGCGCATGTACACGCAAAGCCACTTCGACTACGCCGCCGAGGTGATCGACGAAGTCAAGCAAAAAGCGGCCAGCATCCGCGGTGTCAAGATCACCAAGCAACCACAATTTTTGCGGCACTTCACCTGTGAATGTGCTTGGTTGTAAGCTTGTAAAGGTTTTATGCTTTGTTGGCCTCTAGCCCCTGTTTTATAAGCGCAGTTTTCTGAAGTTTTCGCCCCCGTTCGCCGCTGTGATGGGGGGACTGCTGATGGGCGCAGGCATGCTGATGCTGTTTCGTCATCGGTCTAGTCTGGGTGGCTTGAATGTGCTGGTGCTCTATCTGCAGGAGCGTTTTGGCTGGCGCGCCGGACGCATCCAAATGGCGTTTGACTGCGTGATTGTGCTGGCCTCGTTTGCTCTGGTGGACTGGCAGCAGGTCGCCCTGTCCATACTGGGCGCTGTTGGCAGTTATGTATCGCGATACCTAAGAGTTAAAAGCCGACCTTTAAGTTAAATGGATGTATTTCAGGATTTGGTAGCGTCGTAGAGGCAGGTGCTCTCACCCAATCGACGCATAACGGTGTTTCAGCGATTTCAAACCACAGACACGCGTCGACCAAAAATGTGTCAAACGCTGAAAGACCTGTTTCCATTTTTGGTCAAGTGGGTGACTTTGTGAAAGTGCGCTGCGAGCAGCATGATGCGCCATCCCTGATGTCTACTTCACGGCGGCCGCAGGGTTCAATTCGATTCTGACAATTTCAGTGCCAAGTCCAGAGTGCGCAAAAATTCGTCGAGTCTGATGGGTTTGGTCAGATAGTCGAAAAAGCCAACCGCAA
>JBBQZG010000036.1:0-22640 GCA_038207945.1 Burkholderiales bacterium | reverse complement strand
TCATTACGAATGAGCTGCTCTACCGACTGAGCTACACCGGCTTGGTAAGCGCTAAATTATAGCGGCCGGGTCGCCGGCCTCGCTGTGGTAGCGGGTCACGCGTTCCACCTCATTTTTGGAACCCATGAACACGCTCACGCGCTCATGCAGCTTGGTAGGAGTGATGTCCATGATGCGTTGCCGGCCATCAGTGGACGCGCCGCCGGCCTGCTCAACCAGCCAGCTCATCGGGTTGGCCTCGTACATCAGGCGCAATTTTCCGGGCTTGTCCGGCTCGCGCTTGTCCCAGGGGTACATGAAGATGCCGCCACGTGTCAGGATACGGTGCACGTCAGCCACCATGCTGCCTACCCAGCGCATGTTGAAGTCTTTGCCACGCGCGCCATCCCGGCCTTGCAGGCATTCGTCAATGTAGCGCGTCACAGGGGCGGCCCAGTGGCGTTCGTTGCTCATGTTGATGGCGAACTCCTTGGTGTCTTCAGGCACACGCAGGTCTTCTTCGGTCAGGATGAACGAGCCTTGTTCGCGGTCCAGGGTGAACACCGCCACACCGTCGCCCACGGTGAGTACCAGCGTGGTTTGCGGGCCATAGACGCAGTAACCGGCTGCGACCTGTTGGGTGCCTGCTTGCAAGAAGTCCTGTTCCGACACGCCCGCGCCTTCAGGCTTGACCAGCACGCTGAAGATGGTGCCAATGCTGACATTCACATCAATGTTGCTGGAGCCGTCCAGCGGGTCAAACATCAACAGGTACTCACCTTGCGGGTAGCGGTTGGGCACCACATAGATGCCCTCCATTTCCTCGCTGGCCATGGCGGCCAGGTGGCCACCCCACTCGTTGGCTTCAATTAGCACTTCGTTAGCGATGATGTCGAGCTTTTTTTGCATTTCGCCCTGTACGTTTTCACTCTCGGCGCTGCCCATCACATCGCCCAAAGCACCTTTGTTGACGGCCTGGCTAATGCGTTTGCAGGCACGTGCCACCACCTCCAGCATCAGCCGCAACTCGGGGGGTATGTGGCCTTCCAGTCGCTGCTGTTCGACCAGGTAGCGCGTCAGGGATATTCGTTTTGGCATGTTTTTGCTCCTTGTTGTGTTCAATCGGCCAGTGCGCGGCTGATCACCTCACGCACATCGTTGCTTAAATCGGTTTTGGCCGCGACGCGGGCCAGCGCTTCGCGGGCCGCATGGCGGTAGGGCTCGGCCAATTTTTTCCATCGGTCAAGCGCACGCGCCAAGCGGGCTGCGACTTGTGGGTTGATGGCATCAAGCGCCAACACTTGTTCGGTCCAAAACACATAACCTGCACCATCAGCGCGGTGAAACGCACCGGGGTTGGCACTGCAGTAGCTGAAGATCACGCTGCGCGCGCGGTTCGGGTTGCGGATATGGAAATCAGGGTGTTTAAGCAACTGGCGTGCGGCCGGCAGCACCTGACCCGCACGGTCGGTGCAACCTGCTTGCAGTGCAAACCACTTGTCCAGCACCAGTTCTTCGCCCTTGAAAAGGCTGTGAAAACGTGCTAATGCGGGCGTGGCCAGCGCATGGCCACTCTGCACCAGGGCGCTCAAGGCGTTGAAGCGGTCGGTCATGTTGTCCGCCTCCTTGAAGCGCTGGTAGGCCTTGCCAGGCCAGACCACATCACCTGATGCACGGGCGGCCAGGCACAAATAATTCAAGGCCTGGCCCGCCAGCGCGCGGCGCCCGCTGGACAGGGGGTCAGGCGAATAGCTACCGTTTTGACTGTGCGCCTCAAAGCCCCACTGCCAGTCGGTGGCCAACTCGGTGGCGAGTTGTTCGCGCATGGCTTCGCGCACCGCATGAATGCGCTGCGGGTCAACCACGTCGAGCTGCTCGGCGATGTAGGTCTCGGATGGCAATGTCAGCACCAGTTCCTTGAAGGCTGCATCCAGCGTGGGGTGACGCAGCACCGTGCGCATGGCTGAGATATATGCATCATTTAGGCCTCTAGCCCCCGTTTCCAATTGGCTAGTAGCTATTGATTCAATAGCGCTTCGCAAGGCCAGCCGTTGCCCGGCTTCCCAGCGGTTGAAGGGGTCCGGGTCATTGGCCAGCAGGGTGAGCAACTGCGTGTCGGTGTAGTCAAAGTTCACGATTACCGGGGCACTGAAACCGCGCATGATGGACGGCACAGGTTCTTCGGTCACATTCACAAAGGTGATGGACTCAGCCGCCTGCGTCATGACAAACAGGTGGCTGTCTCCTGCTGCGGCTTGGCTGCCTTGCAGCTGCAAGGGCAGGGCGGCACCAGAATGGCTGCCAACCAGTCCCAGGTTGATGGGGATCACAAACGGCTCTTTGGCCTCTTGGCCAGGTGTGGCCGGGCAACTTTGGCTGAAATTGAGCGTGTAGGTTTGTGCCGTGGCGTCATAGTGCGCCGCAGTCGCCAGCCGCGGTGTACCCGCCTGGCTGTACCAGCGTTTGAACTGGGGCAGCAGTTTGGCCAGGGCGGAATCCGGGTTGCCATCGGCTATGGCCTGGGCAAAGTCATCGCAAGTCACCGCGCTGCCGTCGTGGCGGGCAAAGTACAGTGTCATGCCCTTGGCAAACCCGGTACGCCCCACCAGGGTTTGCATCATGCGCACCACCTCGGCACCTTTTTCGTAAATGGTGACGGTGTAGAAGTTGTTGATCTCGATGTAGCTGTCAGGGCGCACCGGATGGGCCATTGGGCCGGCGTCTTCGGGGAATTGGGCGGTGCGCAGCACGCGCACGTCTTCAATGCGTTTGACGGCGCGGGCCGACGGCTCGGCGCACAGGTCCATGCTGAACTCCTGGTCGCGGAACACGGTCAGGCCTTCTTTCAGGCTCAGCTGGAACCAGTCACGGCAAGTGACGCGGTTACCGGTCCAGTTATGGAAGTACTCGTGGCCCACCACCGATTCGATGTTGGCAAAGTCCACATCGGTGGCTGTGGCCTGGTTGGCCAGCACGTATTTGGTGTTGAAGATGTTCAGACCCTTGTTTTCCATGGCGCCCATGTTGAAGTCGCTGGTGGCCACAATCATGAAGCGCTCCAGGTCCAGCGGCAGGCCAAAACGCGCTTCGTCCCAGATCACCGAGTTGATCAGGGAGTTCATGGCGTGCTCGGTCTTGTCCATGTCGCCGGGGCGCACATACACCTGCAGCAGGTGGTCTTTGCCGCCACGTGAGGTGATGCGTTGCTCGCGCGCCACCAGTTTGCCGGCGACCAGGGCGAACAGATAGCAGGGTTTTTTGTGCGGGTCGATCCAGGTGGCGAAATGGCGGCCATCGTCCAGCGGGCCGCTGTCGGTCAGGTTGCCGTTGCTGAGCAAGACTGGAAACTTTTCTTTGTCTGCGCGCAGCGTCACGGTGAAGCTGGCCATCACATCCGGGCGATCCATGAAGTAGGTGATGCGCCGGAACCCTTCAGCTTCGCATTGCGTAAAGAAGGAGTCGTTGCTGACGTACAGGCCCATCAGCTTGGTGTTTTTGACGGGGACACAGGTGGTGAAGATTTCCAGTTCAAAGCTGCCTTCCAAAGGCAGGTTTTCCAGCACCAGTTGGCCCGCATCCATTTTGAAGCTGGTGCCTGCGCCGTTGACCAGCACACGCGCCAGGTTCAGTTCGTCGCCGTCCAGGCGCAGGGCTTGTGTGGCCACGTCCGGGTTGCGACGCAGCGTCATTTTGTTCAGGACACGGGTCTTGGCCGGGTCCAGATCAAAGCTCAGGTGAACGGTGTCGATCCAGTAGGCTGGGGCGGCATAGTCAGCGCGGCGAATCACCGTCGCTGGGCCGCTTGCGTCACGAAGTTGCAACATGAAGAGTCTCCAGGAAATTCGAATTTAATAGTTCATGGTAATCGCGCACGGCGGCGATCACGTGGGGGCCAGCCAGCTGCGCGGGCGTGTGGGTGCTGCATATGGCCACCGCCTGCATGCCAGCGCGGCGTGCTGCCTCAATGCCAAAGGGTGCATCTTCAAAGACAATACAGCCGCTAGCCCTTTTATTCATTCGGTTAGCTACTTCTAAAAATATAGCGGGCTCGGGCTTGCCGGGCAGCCCTTCGTCACCGCCCACGATCGCCTTGGGCGATGTGGGCAGGGCCAGGTGACCCATGGCAAACGCAATGTTGTGTTTGTCGCCCGCCGTGCCCACGCCGAGCGTCAAGCCACGCGTTAATGCCTGTGCGTAAAACGCCTTGAAGCCAGCCACCTCGGCAAACACTGGCCCAAACATGTCGCGGTAGAGCTGCTCTTTTACTGAAATCAGCGCCCAGGCTTCTGTCTGGTCCAGGTCTCTTTGAAACAGTTCGCGCATGCACTCCGCCCCGGTGCGCCCGGTGGTGCGGCGCATCAGGTCATCCACGTCAATGCTCAGGCCATGCTGTTTGGCAAACACCATCCAGCTTTGCGCGTGAAAACCCATGGAATCGATCATGGTGCCATCCATGTCGAAAATCAGGGCACTGGTTGGCATCACACGCCCTGCTTCAAAGAGGCTTCAATGAACTGGTCCAGGTCACCGTCCAGCACCTTTTGTGTGGCTGAGGTTTCGTAGTTGGTGCGCAAGTCCTTGATGCGGCTGTTGTCCAGCACATAAGAGCGAATCTGGTGACCCCAACCCACGTCGGTTTTGCCGTCCTCGAGCTTTTGCTGCTCTTCTTGCTGCTTGCGCAACTCATGGTCATACAGCTTGGAGCGCAAGCGCTTCCAAGCGATGTCGCGGTTGCCATGCTGGCTGCGGCCGTCCTGGCACTGCACCACAATGCCGGTGGGCAAGTGGGTCAGGCGCACCGCCGAGTCGGTTTTGTTGATGTGCTGGCCACCGGCGCCGCTGGCTCGGTAGGTGTCGGTGCGCACGTCAGAGGGGTTGATATTGATCTCGATCGAGTCGTCAATCTCGGGGTAGACAAACACGCTGGCAAAGCTGGTGTGGCGCCCGCCAGACGAATCAAACGGGCTTTTTCGCACCAGGCGGTGCACGCCGGTCTCGGTGCGAAGCAGGCCAAAGGCGTATTCACCCTCGACCTTGAACGACGCGCCTTTGATGCCCGCGGTGTCGCCGGGGGTTTCGTCTTCAATCTCGGTCTTGAAACCCTTGCGCTCGCAGTAGCGCAGGTATTGGCGCAGCAGCATGCTGGCCCAGTCGCAGGCTTCGGTACCGCCTGCGCCCGACTGGATGTCGACAAAGCAGTTCAGCGGGTCAGCCGGGTTGTTGAACATGCGGCGGAATTCAAGGCCCTTGACGATCTCTTCGAGCTTGGCGGCATCGGCCTCGATCGTGATCAGGCCGGCCTCGTCGTTGTCTTCTTTGCTCATCTCAAACAACTCGGTGTTGTCGGCAAGCTCGCGCTCCAGGTCGCTGATGGTGACGACCACGCCGTCGAGTGCTTTTTTCTCGCGGCCCAGTTCCTGGGCGCGTTTGGGGTCGTTCCAGACCGTGGGGTCTTCCAGCGAGGCGTTGACGGTTCTCAGGCGCTCAAATTTGGCATCGTAGTCAAAGATACCCCCGTAAATCGAGGGTACGGGCGGTCAAACTGTTGAGTTGGGTGCCAAGGGCGTTGATGCGTTCTGCTTCCATGATGCGGGGTCCTGTGTGTTGTCAGTGTGTCAAATAATCCGACATTTTCTCACGGCATCAGCACCCCCTGGGTGCATGGGCAAACTCAGCCGCCAAACAGGCCTTTCAGCGCCTTACCCACATCTGGCAGGCCGGGGATGCCAAGGGGCGGTTAGTTGCCCGAGTTCGTGGGCGCAGACTCTTCGGTCTGGCCCCGGTTGGGTCGACCGGATGCGCCTGCACTTTCCCCACCCAGCATCACCATCGTCATGGCCTTGACGCGCACCTTGGCGGTCCATTAGGGTTCCCAGGCGATGCGTTTGTCGGCAGGGCGGGGCGGGTGCGCCAGATTGAGCTCCTGCCCGTAAGCGATGCCGCGCAGCATGGCCCCTTCGGCCTTGGCAAAAATGCCGGCGGGTATCGCGCAAGTGGTCTTGCTGGCCGGCAGCAAGACCTCTTCTTTGAGCCATTTGTCGACGTTGGTGTTGCTGGCATAGTCCATCAGGCCCCAGCCGGGCTCCGGTACGTCAGACGAACTCCAGATCACCATCTCGGTGGCGCCCGCGTTGTCGCTGCCACTCATGGCGTTCAAAAAATAAGCCTGTGCGGTAGGCAGCCTTTGCCAGGTGATCTGGCTGGCAGCAGCACCGCCACCCTGGCTGAGCAGGGCCAGTTTGGGCATGAAATCCTGCTGCTGTCCGATGGCAAATTGCAGACTGGCAGGCAGACCGTCGCCACTCACTGTGTGCTGCCCGGTCAAGGACGTTTGCAGCGGCACTTTCTGGCGGTGTGTCTCGTTGTTGAGCCAGAACAGGTTGTGGGAAATTGCCGTCCGGTTAACAGCCTATCACCGCCCTAACCCGAGCACCAGTGACGATTCGCATGTTGATTCCATTTCTAACTTTCATGGACTCATGCCACCCACGGGACATGAAAGTTATTTCACGTTAAATCATCCTTGTCGTTGTGACTTCGCCTTGCAGTGCGATCGCACTGCCGGCGGCTTCGCGCCTGGACACGAAAGATTTGGACATGGAATTACGCCTGGCTTGTCGACACAAACCGCTCAATCAAATCAGCCACGGCCAACGGCTGGTCGTGGTGCAGCATGTGGCCGCAGTCTGGCACTTGGGCGATCTCAATGTGCGCGACAGACTTCAGCCGCTGGTGGTGCTGCGCCAGGGTGAACGCGCCTTTCCACCATTGGGCCATGCTGTCATCCGAGGCCTCAAGCATCAGGGTGGGGGCCGTGATGCTGCGGAAAATGGCCAGTGTCTCGTCTTCCCGATACAACTGCGCGGTGGTGGTCTTGTGAGCCGCTTCACCCAAGATCGACCATTGGCCTGGCGCCAACTCGGCCGACCAGTGGCTGGCCAGCCAGCGCGCTTTGTCCGGATTCAGGCGCTTGTTGGTTTTCATCAGGCGGGCCGCCACCGCGTCGAGCGAGTCGTAGGTTTTCAGGCTCATGGCGCCGGTGTTGAGCTGCTTGACCTCGTTCATCCACTGGGCGAATTTGCCTGCGGCTTGCTCAGGGTGGGTGGCTGGCATGCCAAAACCTTCCAGATTGATCAGGCAGTTAATGCGCTCCGGCCGAATGCCCGCATACAGCATCACGACATTGCCGCCCATGCTGTGGCCTACCAGGTTCACGGTTTGGTCAGGCGCATAGTGGTCCAGCAAGGCATCCAGATCGGCCAGGTAGTCGGGATACCAAAAACAATCGGCACCGCCAGACTGGGTCAGGCCAAAGCCGCGCCAGTCGGGGGCGATGATGAAGTGGTCAGCTTTGAGCGCATCCACCACAAACTGAAAACTCGCGGCCACGTCCATCCAGCCGTGCAACAGCACCAGCGGGGTTTTGTCTGGGCCGGGGTTGCCCCAACATCGCACGTGGTAATTGAGGCTGCGAATAGGGACAAATTCGCTATGGGAAATTCTTTTGACTTGGTACATTCGGTCAATCATACGGAGACCCATCCATGCCAGTCAGTCAACCTTGCGACAAAGTGGCCATGCCCAACGGTGCCAGCGCGCCACCCGCGGGGGATTTACCTCCTGCTTACGCCCGCTTGCACGGCGGTTTTGTGTGGCAAGTACCCGAGTATTTCAACATGGCGCAGGCTTGCTGTGCGCGCTGGGCGTGCTTGCCAGACGCTACAAAAAATATAGCTATTAACGTATACAGAACGGGGTCTGAGGCTAGTTTTCATTCATATTCCCAATTGCAGCGTGATGCCAACCGTTTGGCCAATGTGTTGGTGGGCATGGGCGTGCGCCAGGGTGATCGTGTGGCGATCGTGTTGCCACAGTGTTTTGAGACCGCGGTGGCCTACATGGCGGTTCTTCAAATGGGCGCCGTGGCCATGCCGCTGTCACAGTTGTTTGGACCCGAGGCGCTTGAATTCCGGCTGCAAGACAGCGAGGCCGTGGTGGCTATTGGCGACGCGCAGACGCTCACCCATCTGCGGGCGGTGCGAGGCCATTGCCCCGGCCTGCGCTTTGCGGTGGGTGTGGGCCTGACAGGCAGCCAGACCACGCTGGCGGATGTGGCTTATGCGCAGGCACTGGATGCCGCCAGCGATCAATTCGCCTTGGTGGCCACCCGCGCGGATGACCCTGCCATCCTGATTTACACGAGCGGCACCACCGGCAACCCAAAGGGCGCACTGATTCCGCACCGCGCCCTGATCGGCAACCTGACGGGTTTTGTCTGCAGCCAGAACTGGTTTGGCTTTGACGTGACCACCTGGCCCGACCTGACGGCCACTTTGTGCCAGTTGGCCAGCACATCGCACATGCCCACCGGCTCGCAGGCCGTGTTCTGGAGCCCGGCAGATTGGGCCTGGACCGGTGGCTTGATGGACGCGCTGTTGCCCACCTTGTTTTTTGGCCGCCCGATCGTCGCGTTCAATGGCCGCTTTGGCGCACAAACTGCACTCGAGTTGATGCGCGACACTGCCGTGACCCACACTTTTCTGTTTCCCACCGCCTTGAAAGTCATGATGAAAGCCTACCCCGGCAGCGACAGTCAAACCGTGCAGCAGCAATTTGGCTTGAAGCTGCAAGCCATCATGAGCGCAGGCGAGGCGGTGGGCGACGCGGTGTTTGACTATTGCCAGGCGCAGCTTGGTGTCACCGTGAACGAGATGTTTGGGCAGACCGAAATCAACTACATCGTTGGCAATTGCTCGGTGGTCTGGCCGCCCAAGCCCGGCAGCATGGGGATGGGTTACCCCGGCCATCGGTTGGCGGTGATTGATGAGGCCGGAAAGGAATGCGCGCCGGGTGAGGTGGGCGACGTGGCCGTCCACCGACGGGACGTGCATGGCCAGCCTGACCCCATTTTTTTCTTGGGCTACTGGAAAAACGAGGCTTCCACGCAAGCCAAGTTCACCGGCGACTGGTGCCGCACCGGCGACCTGGCCAGCCGTGATGCAGGCGGTTACCTCTGGTACCAGGGCCGCAGCGACGACGTCTTCAAGGCCGCGGGCTACCGCATTGGCCCGGGCGAGATCGAAAACTGTCTGGTCAAACACCCGGCGGTGGCCAACGTGGCGGTGGTGCCCAAGCCTGACGCAGCGCGCGGCACAGTCGTCAAGGCGTATGTTGTTTTAGCTCCTGATTTTATAGCTGCTCGTGCATGTTACACGGGGGCTAGAAGCCAATTTGATGCTGAACTTGTTGAGCAGCTGCAAAACCACGTCAAGGGCAAGTTGGCGCCCTACGAATACCCCAAGGAAATCGAGTTTCTGGACGCCCTGCCCATGACCACCACGGGCAAGGTGCAGCGGCGCGTGTTGCGGCTGCAGGAGGAGGCAAGGGCGGCCGACCTACGCCGCTGACAGGACCACATCAATCTGCGCGCCGCCCAGGTCAGCGCGTGACAGGGTCAACTCGCCATGGTGGCTGGCAACCAAATCCCTGACCACAGCCAAGCCGATGCCGTAGCCGGGCACTTGCTCATCCAGCCGTACCCGTCGCTCTGGCAGCGCCTGTGGGTTGGCAAAGCCTGGGCCGTCGTCACAGACGCGCAGGTGCAAGCGCTGGTGTTCGGGCCAGATGTGCACTGAGACCCTGGTTTTTGCCCACTTGGCGGCGTTGTCAAGCACATTGCCCAGTATCTCAAAAGCGTCACCTTCGTCCATGCGCCAGGTCAGTTCTGGCGGGCAGTCCAGCACAAATGTGAGGTTTTTCTCGGCATACACCTTGGCCAGCGTGTCGCGAATCCGGGTCAGGACGGGGGCCAGCGCCAAATGCGGCGCAAAGCGCGCCGCCCCACTGGCCCCCGCCCGGCCCAGTTGGTGCACCACGATGTCGTCCATGCGGGACACTTGCTGCGCCACCATGGCCGGCAGGCCGCTGGGCTCGTTGAGTGAGGCGCGCAAGACCGCCAACGGTGTTTTCAGGCTGTGGGCCAAGTCGTCCAGCGCGTCTTTGTAACGCGTTTGCCGGGTGCGTTCCTGGTCGATCAGGCCGTTGAGGTTGTGCGTCAGCCCGGCAAGCTCTGCGGGATAGTTGCCGGCAATCCTGGACTGCTGCCCGGCCTCAATGCGCTTGACTTCCTGCGCGACCTGATTCAGGGGCCTCAACCCCCAACGCAACAGCAACGTTTGTGTCAGCAACAACAATACGCCTGCACCGCCCAGCCAGCGCCACAACGTGCGGTGAAAGGCCTGCAATTCGCGGTCAAACCCGGCTTTGTCTTCCAGCACGGAAAACACCAGCGGTGACACCTGGTCATTGGCCGACCATTTGACCGTGTAGGTGGCCGCCAAAAACGCCTGCACTGGTTGACCCGTGGCCTTGGCGGGCGCGGTGACGGTGTCAAATTGCCACTCGCCAGTGGCCTGACCGCGTGGAAACGGCGGGTTGAGTCCCAAGGTGGACGACGATTGCCACACTTCACCTTTGTCCGGATTGGCAATGTTGGCGTACAGCCCCGATGACGGCAGTGACAGGCGCGGTTCAGCCAATGCCGCCGACATTGTCAGCGAGCCGGTGGCATTGAGTTCTGCGCCTGCCATCAGCAGGTAAATGGTGGTTTGCAGGCGCGCAAAGCGTTGGGCGCGCACGCTGTCGGTGTAAGCCTGTTGGACCGCCCAGCCGGCACCGGCCAGAAACACCAGCAACACCAGAAAAGCGCCCCATACCAGGCGTGTGCGCAGCGACAGGGGGGCTTTCACTGCAGCACGAAGCGGTAACCGCGACCACGCAGGGTTTCGATGGGTGCCAGCGTGCCGTTGGGGTCAAGCTTGCGGCGCAGCCGTCCCACCAGGACTTCCAGCACATTGCTGTCGCGGTCTTCGTCGTGCGGGTACAGGTAGTCAGACAGTTCCTGCTTGCTGACCACACGGGCGCGCTCACGCACCAAAAACGCAAGCACCCGGTACTCGAACGTGGTCAGGTCCAGCGCCGCATGGTTGAGTTGGGCTGTTTGGGCGGAAAAATCGATGCGCAGTGGCCCCAGAGAGAGCACATCCGAGGTGGCTTTGAGGGCGCGCCGCAGCAGTGCCTTGACGCGGGCCGCCAGCTCCGGGTACTCAAACGGCTTCACCAGATAGTCGTCAGCACCGGTTTCCAGACCCTTGACCTTGTCTTGCCAACTGCTGCGCGCGGTCAGAATCAAAATCGGTAAGGTTCGCCCCTCGGTGCGCAAGGTTTGCACCACTGCCAGGCCATTGAGTTTGGGCAGGCCCAAATCCACAATGGCCAGGTCGACCGGGTACTCGCGGGCCTGAAACAAGCCATCTTCGCCGTCAGCGGCCATATCCACCCGGTAACCGTCGGCCTCAAGCTGACGCTTGATGCCCAGGCGCAGCACCGCATCGTCTTCAATCAACAGCACACGCATGGGGGCACAGGTCTTGGGCTGATTTACACGCCGCGGCCAGTTGCAGCGTCAATCAGCACCACTCTGACTTCACCCTGCGGGGT
This sequence comes from Burkholderiales bacterium, assembly GCA_038207945.1. Classification (GTDB taxonomy): domain Bacteria; phylum Pseudomonadota; class Gammaproteobacteria; order Burkholderiales; family Burkholderiaceae_C; genus Rhodoferax. The sequence continues at coordinate 11,162 of JBBQZG010000036.1, read as the reverse complement.
GAGCACCTTCACGCGCCAGACCACACGGCCGTCACGCTCGGTTTGTTCCACTGCCAGCACGCGCCCGCCAGTGGCTTTCTGCACCGTGGCCGCCGCATCATCTCGGCTGACATCAGCCCAGGCAGGCGCGGCCCACGCCAACATCAGCGCGCTGAACAGGACGACGAGGTTTTTCATGGTGTGATGCGGCCTTTGGTGAGGGATTCGGACAATGGTACTACGACAGATTTGGGGCCGAGGAGTTGTCGGCCCTCACTTGTCTACTGTTCAATCGGGTCAACCGTCACACGCACCGGCAGGCTGTTGCCCGGGTTGTTGCGCATGAGGGTGGTGTAGCTCTGGCCACGGTAGTCATAGGCCACGCGGTAACCGGTGATGCGCGTTTGGGCGTCATAGACGGTGCGGCAGCGCTTGACTTCGCGTTGTGCGGTTTCATACCGGCCATCTTCATACCGGCCATCGTCATACTGTGTCCGTGGGTTACGATTTTCCAGGCGGTCGCCGGTGATGGCACCCAACACAACACCCAACGCGGTGGCTGCGTCTTTACCCCTGCCGCCGCCAATTTGGTTTCCGATGACACCCCCCGCCAGGCCGCCCACAATGGCGCCGCCGTATTGGCGATCTTGCCCAACCTGCCGTTCACGGTCGTTGCGGCCATCACGCTCGTTGATCCATTGGCTGGTGCATTCGTTGCGAGGCACATTGATGTTCTCGTACTGCGGTTCGGCGCTACGAACGCGGGCATGGTCAGTATAGGTTTCGGCATTGGCGCCGATTAAACCAGTGGCAAACAGGCTGGCAATCAGTAAACGTTTCATGGAAAGCTCCTTTGGGTTGGTATGGCGTGTAGTTTGCAAGTGCCTGCATGAACCCAAGCTGAACAGACGCAAAAAAGTCTGCCACCACCGACAGACCGATGCCATGAGGCTTGCAGGTCTTGCCTGAGCGGGTATAACCGTCAGGCCCCTTGGTCAACCTCCCCAACCCACTCACACACCACACAAACATGACTCGCCTGTTTCACCAAATTTGCCTCTGTGGTTTCCTGACGCTCTGGCTGCCATTTAACGCCCATGCCGAAGGGGCAGAAAAATGCGTCTCGACGGTCGTTGAATTGAGAGAGTTGCTGAACGATCCAGCGTTCTCGTTGAAATGGGAAGAAACAACGATGGATGATGGCAAACCCCTGATGGTCTCCATTGCTGAAAAAGACGGGGCACTTTCGGTGGCCTTCATCAAGTCGACCAAAGGACTTTGGGCGGACATTTCTGGCGTGATCTGTCAAACCGACAAAGACCTGGAAATCAGATTCACTGGCCAACAGATTCGCTTTGGGCCCGCAGCAAGCTGGGTGTTGCGCTATGTGTTGAGTGACGGTGGCAAATTCACACTGACCAGAATCGATGCCAAACAGTTGCAAGTCGCGACAACTGGCTGGAGTGGGGTTTTTGTCCCCACAAAAAAATAGCGGCCAGCTTTCGCGGACTGGAGCCAGTTGGCGCAATGGGCTGTTGGTCACAGCACTTCCTGCGCAGCAACCGGCAGGGGCTGCGGGCAGCCCGTAAACTCTCGCCATCGGCCGTAAGGCCTGTTTTATTGGTGCGCGCATGAAAACCATTCGTTTAGGTCAGAGCGACCTGTTGGTCACCCCCATTTGTCTCGGCACCATGACGTTTGGTGAACAGGTTGACGAGGCCACTAGCCACGACATCCTGGACCGCTCACTTGAGCGCGGTGTGAACTTTGTTGACACCGCCGAAATGTACGCCGTGCCGCCCAGGGCCGAGACCTTCAATGCCACAGAAAAAATCATGGGCAACTGGTTCGCCAAGCGTCCCGGCGCCCGCGAAAAACTGGTGATCGCCACCAAAGTGGCCGGCCCGTCGCGCAACATGCCATGGATTCGCGGTGGCAGCCCGGATTTGACCGGCGACGACATTCTGCAAGCCTGTGACGGCAGCTTGAAGCGTTTGCGGATTGATGTGATTGACCTGTATCAGATTCACTGGCCGGTGCGCAGCGTGCCCGCGTTTGGCGGCATTTATTACCAGCCCAAAGATGACGAGGGCACGTCCATCCACGTCCAACTGGAGGCTTTGCGCAAGCTGGTTCAAGCTGGCAAGGTGCGCGCCGTGGGCTTGTCGAACGAGACGCCGTATGGGGTGCACGAATTTGTGCGGCTGGCTGAGCAGTATGGTCTACCGCGCGTGGCCACGGTGCAAAACGGCTACAGCTTGCTCAACCGCAGTGTGGAAAACGCGCTGGATGAAACCCTGCAGCGCCTGGGTGTGTCGCTGTTGGCGTATTCGCCGCTGTCGTTTGGTTTGCTTTCTGGCAAGTATGACGACACCGGCTTGACCGGCCCCGGCGCACCGGCACTGGCCCGGTTGACCAAGTTCGAGTCTTCGCGCAAGCAGCGCTGGGGGCGCCCCGAGGCGCTGGCTGCGGCCAAACGCTACAGCGCATTGGCGCGTGAACACGGCCTGACGCCGCTGCAACTGGCGCTGGCGTTTTGCTACACAAAATGGCAAGTGGCCAGCACCATCATCGGTGTCACCTCAGTGGCGCAGCTCGACGAGTGCCTGAATGCCTGGGGCACGCCGCTTTCAAAAGACCTGCTGGCCCAAATTGACGCTATTCGCTGGGAATTGCGTGATCCGGCGCAGTAAGGCGGGCCTTCGCCCGTGAATGACTTGGATAGGGAGCCCCTCATGAACAATTTTTTCCCCCGGCTGATCGCCGCATTTTTAGTGGGCCTGGGTATTGCTCTTGCCGGTTTTGCTGTAAGCCATGGCCTGGAGCGCTTTCGCATGTCGGACCGTTCGGTCACGGTCAAGGGCCTTGCCGAAAAGGAAGTGCAGAGCGACTTTGCGGTCTGGACACTGTCCTTTCGTCGTGCCGGCAGTGACTTTGGCGGTGTGCAGCAAGCGCTGTCGGCAGACCGCGACAAGGTGATGGCCTTCCTGAAAACCCGTGGCTTCACTGATGCCGAGGTAGAGGCCAGGCCACTGCAGGTGCAGGATCTGTTTGCACGCGAGTACGCGCAGGGCAATCAGCCCTTGCGCTTCAACGGCACGGGCCAGGTGCTTGTGAAGTCCGCCCGGGTGGTCGATGTGGAAACTGCGGCGCGCGCGGTCGACCCTTTGATTCAGGCTGGCGTGCAGTTGGGCGGTGAGGGCGAAGGGCAAAGCGGCCCGCGCTTTCAGTTGCGCGGTTTTAACGACGTCAAGGCGCCGCTGCTGGCCGAGGCCACACGCAACGCCCGTGAGCAGGCCAATAAGTTCGCCGCCGAAGCGGGCGCCCAACTCGGTCCCCTGAAAAATGCCAATCAGGGCGTGATCCGCATCACCGGCGACGATGGCAATGATTTTGACAACGGCAGCTCGCGCCTGAAGCGGCTGCGGGTGGTAAGTACGTTTGAGTACGAGTTGAAATAAACCCCATCCACCTGGCTGGAAAAAACTTATGGCCAAAAAAGAGCACGTCAGCGAAACCCCGGCAACCCAGTTTCTGAAGCGCCATCAAGTCGCCTTCAGCGAGCACCCTTACGAATACCTGGAACATGGCGGTGCGCTGCATAGCTCGGCTGAACTGGGCTGGGACCCTTTCCATGTGGTCAAAACCCTCATCATGCAAGACCAGGACGCCAAGCCGCTGGTGGTGTTGATGCACGGCAACCGGAAAGTGTCGACTAAAAACCTGGCGCGCCAGATCGGCGCCAAGTCGGTGGAGCCGTGCGCGCCCGAGGTGGCCAACCGGCACAGCGGTTATCTGGTAGGCGGCACATCGCCATTTGGCACACGGCGTGACATGCCGGTGTTCATGGAGTCCACCCTTCTGGATTTGCCTAAAATTTTGATCAATGGCGGGCGGCGCGGCTATCTGGTGAGCATTGACCCCGAGGTGTGCGTTGAGTTGCTGGATGCCAAGCCGGTGCAATGTGCGCTGGCCGAGGTGCTGACCTGACGCAAAATAGCGGCTTAACGCTCAAACCATTGGGCGGCCAGGAGTTGATTTGGAATCCATGAAGAGTTTTTTCCCTGTTTTGGCGGTGTTGGCCGGGTATTTGGTAGGCTCACTGTCGTTTGCGGTCATTGTCAGCCGCGTCATGGGTTTGAATGACCCGCGCACGTTTGGCAGTAAAAATCCCGGTGCCACCAACGTGTTGCGCTCGGGCAGCAAGGCAGCAGCCATCCTCACGCTGCTGCTGGATGCCGCCAAGGGCTGGCTGCCGGTGGTGTTGGTCAAGTGGTATGGCTCGGCTTACGGGCTGGGCGACGGCACCATGGCGCTGGTGGGCTTGGCCGCATTTTTGGGCCATGTGTTTCCGGTGTTTTTCAAGTTTGAGGGCGGTAAAGGTGTGGCCACGGCCTTGGGCGTGTTGCTGGGCTTCAGCAGTTGGTTGGGCTTGGCAACGGCATTGATCTGGCTGGTGGTGGCGGTGGTGTTTCGCTACTCGTCTCTGGCATCCATCACGGCTGCACTGCTGGCGCCGGTGGTGTATTTGCTGGGTGATGGCGGGCTGTGGGTCATGAGCAAGAGTGTGGTGCTCGGCGTCGCGGTGATGTCGCTGTTTTTGCTTTACCGCCATGCTGAAAACATCAACCGCCTGATCAAGGGAACCGAATCAAAGCTGGGTAAAAAAGCCAGTACCGAGCGCGTGGCTCATATCCCCACGCATGGGCACACCAAGCATGGCCATCGCCATCCGCCTCGCGCTGATCAAAAACCTCATACACATGGCGATCACTCATGAAGCTTTGTATTCTTGAAAACGATGACCTGGACCCAAAGGTAGAACCCACGTACAAGGGCTACGGCGCCATGTTTGAGCGCCTGCTGCGCCAGGCAGGTGCAGACGGTGAGTTTGATATTTTCAACACCGTCAGGGGCGAGTATCCGGCCTCGTTTGATGCCTACGATGCTGTGTTGCTGACCGGCAGCAAGGCCGATTCTTTCTCTCAAGAGCCCTGGGTTCTGAAGCTCAAAGACAAGGTGCAGGAGCTTCTGGCGGCCAAGAAAAAGCTCATTGGCGTGTGTTTTGGTCACCAGCTGGTGGCGCTGTGTCTGGGCTCGCAAGTGGGCCGCGCACCGCAAGGTTGGGGCGCTGGCCGCATGCAGTACCAGTGGGCGGCGCCCGAGTTGCCGCAAGCCGAAGGTCGCACAGAGGTGGCGATGCTGGCCAGCCACCAGGACCAGGTGTTTGACTTGCCCAGCGGTGCCAAGCTGCTGGCCACCAGCGAGTTCTGCCCGGTGGCCGCGTTTGGCGTGGACGACCACGTGTTTTGTGTGCAGCCGCACCCCGAGTTTGTGGAAGACTACAGCGCGTTTTTGCTGAACAAACGGCGCGGCACGTTTGGTGAAGAAAAGTACCAGGCCTACACGCAGAGTCTGGACAAGGGGCATGACGGCCTGGCCGTGGCCCGCATGATGGTGGCCTTCATCAACGGCAAATAAGCCACGCTTGCCGCTTACAGCGGCCGCAGCACGCTGGCTAAATCCTCGGTTTCCAGCGGCCTGGCGGTGCCAAAGCCTGCCACCTGGCGTGCCGCAGTCGGGTAAATCGCCACAAAGCTGAAATCACCCAGGCGCGTCATTGGCTCCGCATCAGGAAAACGCGCCAGGTACACGTTGCGCGCGGCCAGCCAGCTTGGGCTTTCAGGTTGCAGTCTTGCGGCTGTGCCATCCATTGACACCCGTGGCAAGGCGTGCACTGGCTCACCGGCCACTTCAGGCTGCATCACCATCACCGACACGGCCGGGTTGCTGAGCAAATTGCGCGTGTGGGGCGCCAGCAGGCTGACATGGATCACCAGACAGGCGGCAGTGGGCTCAATGGCAAACGGCACCATCGACACAAACGGCCCGCCCTCGGCATGGAGGGTGCCCAGGCTGGCCACGCGTTGGGTGTTGAGCATGTCGCGCAGGGCGCGGGTCAATCGGGGTTCGTGGGTCATGGTGGCTGGCCTTCTTTGAAAATACAAATGTTGGGGCGTATTTTCCACGCCTTGATAATCAAGCTGGCTTGCCATGCTCAGTTGAGTTCGCTTCACCTCTTTTTTTATGCACACCCTTGAACAACTGCGCCGCGGCGCACTCGCTGGCACCCGCCGCCTTGACCTGTCATGCGGTCTGCGCATCCTGCCGCCAGAGGTGTTTGAGCTGGCCGACACGCTGGAGGTGCTCAATCTGTCGGGTAACCAGCTCACCAGCTTGCCGCATGATTTGCCCCGCCTGCATCGTTTGAAGGTCATTTTTGGCTCGGACAACGCCTTCACCCACCTGCCTGAAGTGCTGGGTGAGTGCCCATCGCTTGAGGTGGTGGGTTTCAAGGCGAACCGTATTGCAGATGTGCCGGGCGCTGCCTTGCCGCCTGCACTGCGCTGGCTGATCCTCACCGACAACGCCGTCCACACCCTGCCGCCTGAATTGGGTCAGCGCCCGGCGCTCCAGAAGCTGATGCTTGCCGGCAACCTGTTAGGCAGTCTGCCGCCCAGCCTGGCGGGTGCGCAGCGGCTGGAACTTCTGCGCCTGGCGGCCAACCAGTTGCCCGCGCTGCCCGCCTGGTTACCTGAGCTGCCGCGCCTGAGCTGGCTGGCGCTGGCAGGTAACCCGCTGGGCTGGCATCGGCCGCCGACAGTACCCATGGACCGCATGGGTTGGCACCAGTTGCAGCAATGCGAGCTTCTGGGTGAGGGCGCCTCAGGCCACATTTACCGCGTCCAGCCGCATGACGGTGGGGCCAGTATGGCGCTCAAGCTGTTCAAGGGGGCAGTCACCAGCGATGGGTTGCCTGAGCATGAGTTGGCCGCCTGTCTGGCTGCTGGCCAACACCCGGCGCTGTGCACCCCGCAGGCCGAGCTGGCCAACCACCCGCTGGGTCAGCGTGGTTTGTTGCTGCCGCTGATTCCGGGCAGCCACATCAACCTGGCCGGGCCGCCGAGCCTGGACAGTTGCACCCGTGACATTTACCCTGCAGGTCTGTGTATCCCCGCGGTCAAGGTGTTGCGCCTGGCGCAAGATGTGGCTGGGGCGGTGGTCCATTTGCACCAGCAGGGTGTGATGCATGGCGACCTGTATGCCCACAATATTTTGTGGAATCCCGTCAATGGCCGAGCCGTGTTGGGCGACTTTGGCGCCGCCACGCTGTTGCCGGTGAACCAACCCCGGCTAAGCCTTGCCTTGCAGGCACTGGAAGTGCGTGCCTTTGGCCATTTGCTTGAAGAACTGTTGGTGTGTGCACTGCCCACCAGCGAACACGCCAGCGCGTTGGCCACTATGGCGGCCATGGCGCAGGCGTGTCTGAACCTGCGGGCTGCTGATCGGCCCGGCATGACCGAGGTGGCACAACAGCTTGCGGCTGGGTGACGCTGGCCATTGCAACCAGGTTTTGCCCTAGCACAGTCTGGCTGTCAAAAAAACTCAGACCACCTTGCTGCCTAAAAATAAGGCAACCACGGCGGAGCCAAGGCTGATGCGGGTTGCAGGGCTTATGAACACGCTTATCCACAACAAAGCCCACAGCGTGGTGGGGTAAGTATTTTTCAACTTTATTTACTGGTTCAGCACAATGCTGGCAATGATGCCTGTGGCAATGGCGATCAGCACATAGTCGGCTCCCACCTGAACCCATTGGTGGTTGCGCGGAGGCGGGGGCAAACGGTATGGGCGGTAATCGTTGATGACGTAGACCGGGTTACGGTACTCACGTGGAATGTAGCCACCGCGCCTGAATTCCGGACCGCGGGCGTTGTAATAGGCGCGGTGGTCGTTCCAGCGCTCTTCGCGTTGGTCAAAACGCTGGTCGTATCGTTGACCGGGACGTTGATGAAAACGTTGATCATGGCGTTGATCCATGCGGCGTTCTACCCGCTGTTCGGCGCGTTGTTCTAACCGGTTGTCGCGGCGTTGCGGGCCGCGTTGGTCAGTCTGGCGCGGTTCATGTCGCTGTGCCCTTGGCAACTCATCGTTTTGGCCTCGGCGGTCGTTGCCCTGTGCCAGCGCAAGGCTGCCAAACCCAAGGCTTGCGGCGATGGCAAACACAATGGCGGTGGTTTTCATGGAGAGGCTCCTTCATGTGAATGAGCCTTGAGGGTGTGCTACCCGTGTAACGCCCATGTAAAGACAGTGACCTTTTGTACAAAGATTGGTTGCAGCATGTGTCGGTTGGGCGCGTGTTATTCGACGTTGTTCTTTGGCAGCATTTGTGCTGGCAGCACGGGCGGGTTCAGGGTTTCGTCCGCCAGGTCAATGTCGACCTGTTCGCCCTGCATATTGACCAGCGGCAGCTCGTAGTCGTTCCAGCCGCGCACACCGGTCTTCATGGAAAAAACCTGTTCGAAACCCATTTGCCGCAGGGTCAGTGCTGCCAGTGCGGTGCGGTTGCCTGAGCGGCATACCAGCACCACCGGTTGCACGCGCGCTTGCGCCAATGCCGGAACCGTATCCGAGTAACCCCAATCGCAAGAGGTTTCCAGAACGCCCCGCGGCACCGGCAATGAACCCTGAATGTGGCCTGCGGCGTATTCATCGGCCTCGCGAATGTCCACGATCAGCAGCTCAGGGTTGGCCTTGCGCATGGCGTCTACGTCCCACGGCATGAGCTCCTGAATCTGGGGCAAGGCCGCGTTGACCAACTGGGCAAAGGTCAGTTGAGGCATGTTGGTTGTCGTGGCCATGGGGGTCATTTCGCCCGTAACCCCTGGGCCAGTGCGCCCAGTGCAATGCCAGCCAGCACCCACAGCAGATCCCAATTGCCCGCACCCAAGCCAGCAATGGCCGGGCCCGGGCACACGCCGCATAGCCCCCAGCCGATGCCAAACAACGCCGACCCCTGCAATGTGCTGCGGTTCCAGGCGCTGGGGTGTGTTTGAAAGGTGCGATCGAGCAGCGGGCGCCCCAGCAGACGCGGTGCCAGCTGGTACGTGAGCAGCACCACTGCGATGGCACCACCCATGACCATTAATAAACCGAAGTCCTTGAAGCGCAAAAAGCTCAGCACCATCTCAGGCTGAATCATGGTCGACAGGGCCAGGCCAAAGCCGAACAACGTGCCAGCCGCCAGTGTGGCCAAACCCCGGGCCTGGCTCATGTTGTTCGCGCTCATGGCAGCCACCTTGCCGCCAGATTGGCGGTTAAAAACGCGGTGGACATGAACGTCAGCACGGCCAGAAGCGACGGGAACTTCAGTGAGCTCATGCCGCAAATGCCATGGCCAGACGTGCAGCCATTGCCCAGGCGAGCGCCGTAGCCCACAAAAAGTCCGCCGACCAAGAGCTGCCATGCTGGCACCCCCGTGGTCAGCCTCACACCGCCTGAAAACACCAGCCACCACACCAAGGCGCCCACAACCAGTCCGGCCGTGTACACCAGCCGCCAGCCACGCGAATCCACCAGCCTGGCCTGCTGAAAAAATGGCTTGTGAATCACAAACGACCAAGTGCTCGAGAACACCGTGCTGATGCCGCCAATGCGTCCGGTTGCGACAAACAGCAGGGCGACACCTGCACCAATTGACAGGCCGCCCAGCAAATAGTGCTGCCAGCCCAAGGGGAAGAGTGAAATAGATAAGTTCATGGTGATGGATTATCGGGGATGTGTTGGCGACGGTTGGCGCCCCCGCCCTACGCGAAGCCACACAGATGTCATCGCCGACCTTCACGCAACTGAGCCTCTGATGCGTTTGCCAGATGACACACCATGAATTCAATTCGGTCTTTTGAAAAAAATAAGTATGTATGTTCGCAAACGCACATACAACACGATTGTCAATAGATAAGCTTCACCCCAATGCAGAAATATGTCATTTGATGTTGACGCATCAAACAATATTGATTTGTATCTCTGTAGAAACACCAGATTCTCTGGGGTTTTTGAAATTCACTTAAGGATTGTTATGAAAAAATTAAATCGCATCATGACTGGTTTGGTCGCTGCTGCTGCCGCATTGACTGTTGCAGGTGCTGCCCAAGCGCAAAGCAACATGTCTTCCAGCAATTCATCCATGTACATGCCAGGCAGCGGCTATGTGGGTCTGAGTGCAGGGCAGTCAGATTATTCGCTGGACAATGGTATTGGTGTCTTTGGGTCTGACCAGGGTGATACTTCTTATGGTATCCAGGCTGGTGGTTATTTCAATAATAATTTCGGTCTTGAAATTGGATACACCGACTTTGGCACAGTTAATCGTGCCGGTGGCACCACAACAGCCGATGGCATCAACATCAGCTTGATTGGGAAAATGCCACTTAACCCGTCATTCAACCTGCTTGGCAAGGTGGGTACTACGTACAGCCGTACCGATGTCACTGCAAACCCTGCGTCAGGCATTGCGTCCGGCAGTGAGAATGGGTTCGGCCTGTCTTACGGCATTGGGGTTGAATACGTGTTCAACACACAGTGGTCGGGCGTATTGCAATATGAATCACAAGACATGAAGTTTGCAGGCGATCGTGACGACCGTGTGGGCAACACCAGCCTGGGTGTGCGTTACCGCTTCTGATAGCTTGGCCCAAGCCCGAGGTCAGTGCGCCAGACACTCCCGCCACCCGACTTACTTACCAAGCGTGGACCACGTTGCGAAGTTGCCTCATGAGGCAATCAAGTGTCGTCGTCCAGATTGTTTCCGTGGCTGCTGCGCCAGATGGAGCGAAACAGCCACAGGCCACCCACCACCGCACCCATGAAGTCCAGGAACCCAAAGTCGGGCAGGCCGAACAGGCTGGGGCCGCCCTGGACGTTCATCACGATGGACGAGCCGATGATCAGCGCCGCAATTACCAGCGCCATGGCCAGCCGATTGGCGGCGCGGTCAATCTGTTCGCCCACGCGCTTGAGGTGCGCCAGCTCGATCCCCACGTGAACCCGACCGCGTCGGACATTGCGCAGTAGGCTCGCTACATCATGGGGGAGTTGCTCGGCCACAGCCAATGTGCCGCGCAGCGTCTTCCAAGCGCGGGCCACGACAACCTTGGGCCGATACCCAGCGCGTACCACGGCGCGCAGCATGGGTGTGGCCTGCGTGGTCATGTGAAAGCTGGGGTCAAGCTCGCGGCCCATGCCTTCCAGCGTGATGAACGCCTTGATCAGCAACGCCAGGTCTGACGGCAAACCCAGATGATGGTCGCGCAAGATGGCGGTCACATCACCCAGCATCTGGC
>JBBQZG010000035.1:0-22682 GCA_038207945.1 Burkholderiales bacterium | reverse complement strand
GAAGCCTTTGATGCTGTCATTCTCGCCACTTCAGCATCAAATGCGGCTCTAGCCCTTATAAATAGTTCGCAAACAGCTATAAAATCAATAGCAAATCAAATGCAGCAATGGGCCGCCATGTGCCAGGCTTTGCAGTTTGAAGCGATCGCCACCGTCTATGCCTGGGCGGCCAATGCCAGACTGGCGCAACCCATGCTGGCACTGCACAGCAACGCGCAACATCCCGCGCAATTTGTCTTTGATCGGGGCCAGTTGGGTGGGCCACCAGGGTTGCTGGCGTGTGTTGTCAGTGCCGCCGAGGGCGACCGTGCCACGCTTGAGTCGCACGTCCTGGCGCAAGCCCAGGCGCAATTGGGTTTGACCTTGCAGGCCGTGCAGACCGTGGTTGAAAAACGTGCCACCTTTGCCTGCACGCCAGCCCTGCAGCGCCCGGCCATGCACATCGCACCCGGCCTGATGGCTTGCGGTGATTACATCGACGGCCCTTACCCGGCCACGCTGGAAGGCGCTGTGCGCAGTGGCATACAGGCCGCCGCTGCGCTGACGCCCGCGCACTGAGCCGGCTTTTAATGCCGGAACTTCAAATCCTTCGTAATCAGGGCCCGAAACTCATCACGATGCTCTGCCCGCACCGGAAAGACCAGCGCTTGGTGCGGTCGACGCAAGTTAGGAGAGCCCGCGATCGAGCCAAAAAATGGCATGCCCAGTTCACTGGCGACCTTCATGACGGCCGTGAACGGGCCGCCTTCAATGGACCCAAACAACAGAAACACTTTGTGCTGTTCAACCAGTTGCCGTGCATTGGCCGCTGCCCCATCGGTCTGATTGTTGTCGTCCAGCGTTTTCAGCACCCGCTGGCGGCCATGCACACCGCCACTTTTATTGACCAGGTTCAGGTAGGTCTGAATGCCTGTCTGAACCGCCACACCGTAGCCATTTGCACCGGCTTGCATGCAGTGCACACCCAACCTCCTGGCCAGTGTTATCTCTTTTGCAGCAAACCGCCCAACATGCCCATCAAGTCGCCTGCATTACCCAAACCGCCGGCAGGTGCTGCGCCGTTGGGGGTGAGCTTGTCAATCAAGCCAGGCAACATTTGCGCCAGTTGGCCGGATAACTGCGATGGATCCAAACCCAGTCGGTTGGCAGCTTGGGTCACCATGTCACTGCCCAGTGCGTCGGTGAGCTGATCACCCGAGATGGCTTGGTTGGCGCCCGTGCCAATCCAGGAGTTCACTGCATCGCCCAAGCCAGCCTGCTTGAATTTTTCCACCAGACCATTGAGGCCGCCAAGTTCGCCGTTGTTGGCCAACAACCCGCTCAACACATTGGCAATACCGCCTTGCTGCTGCACATGGTTGTTCACTGCACCCATCACTGAATCAAACAAACCCATAGGATCCTCCTGTTATTGAAGCGTCAAATTATCTGGGTCAGCCTGACGCTGCCGGGCCCCCGGCCTTTATCATCACTTTGTTAACCGGGCATTTTGCACATCTTTTCTATGAAACTCGCACTCAAAATTTTCCTGGGCCTGCTTTTGAGCACCCTCATGGTGGTTGCCGTGGGCGTGTCCTGGTACGTTTACACCAAACAGCCCAAGCGCTCAGGCGAGTTGATGTTGACCCGCTTGAACGCCCCGGTGACAGTGCGGTATGACGAACTGGGCGTGCCGCACATCAAAGCGGGCAATGCGCCCGACCTGTATCGGGCACTCGGCTATGTGCATGCCCAGGACCGGTTGTTTCAGATGGAAATGGTGCGCCGCCTGGCGCAGGGCGAGTTGGCCGAAGTGATGGGCCCAAAACTCATCAAGACCGACCGGCTGTTTCGCACGCTCGGGCTGCGCGCCCACGCGATCAAGGTGGTGGCCGCCATGGACCTGCAAAGCCCCGCCATCCAGGCCCAAAGCGCTTACCTAGATGGCATCAACCAGTTTCAGGCCAGCCACCCTGCGCCCATCGAGTTCGATATCCTGGGCATTCCCAAGCGGCCTTTCACCCTGCAAGACACGGTGGCCGTATCGGGCTATCTGGCCTACAGCTTTGCAGCGGCATTCAAAACCGAACCGCTGCTGACCTATGTGCGTGACGAGTTGGGCGAAGATTACCTGGGCGTTTTTGACCTTGAATGGAACCCGCTGGGCGTGATTGAAAAAGCGCCCAAAACGGCCTTGAAGCTCTTAAGCCCAAAGCCAAAGTCGAAGGCGCCCGACTGGCAAGCCCTGAGCCAGCTTGCACAAGTCAGCCACGAGGCGCACACACTGGCCGGTGTGCCGTTGTTTGAGGGCAGCAACGCCTGGGTCGTGTCGGGCCAACGTACCTCCAGTGGCAAACCCATGCTGGCGGGCGACCCACACATTGGATTTTCGCTGCCAGCCGTCTGGTACGAGGCACACCTGAGCATGCCGGGCTTCGAGTTGTATGGCAACTTTCAGGCACTCAATGCGTCAGCCCTGTTGGGGCACAACCAACAATTTGGCTGGAGCCTGACCATGTTCCAGAACGATGACATTGACCTGATTGCCGAGACGATCAACCCACGCAACCCAAACCAGGTGTCGTTCCAGGGCCAGTGGGTGGACCTTGAGGTCACCGAAGAAACCATCAAGGTCAAGGACAGCAAACCTGTCAGGCTCACGTTGCAGCGATCCCCTCATGGCCCCATCATCAGCAGTGCGTTTCGCGACACCCTGGGTGATGCACCCGTGGCCATGTGGTGGACGTTTCTGCAGACCGACAACCCCATTCAGGACGCGTTTTATGAACTCAATCGCGCGGACACCCTGGCCAAGGCGCGCGACGCGGCCAGCAAAATCCACGCGCCCGGCCTGAACGTGGTGTGGGCAAATGCGTCGGGTGACATCGGCTGGTGGGCCGCTGCCAAACTGCCCATACGACCTGACGGCGTGAACCCGGCATTCATCCTGGATGGCGAGTCAGAAGAGGCTGACAAACCGGGTTTCTACCGCTTCAGCGACAACCCACAAGAAGAAAACCCGTCACGTGGCTACATCCTGTCAGCCAACCAACAGCCCAAAAGCACCAGCGGCTTGCCCGTTCCGGGTTACTACAACCCGCCCGACCGGGCGCAAGCGCTCGAAGACCGCCTGGGCAACGACGCCCTGCAGTGGAACGAACTCAACACCGAGTCACTGCAGCTCAGCACACAAACCGCCTATTACTGGCGCGTGCTCGGGCCCTTGATGCCTGACCTGAGCGATGTGGTGCGCGAGCCGCTGGAGCGCTCGGTGTTTGACAGCCTAGTGCAATGGGACGGCCAATACACCGTGCAGAACATTCCACCCACGGTCTTCACCCAGTTTTTGTACGAACTCACGCGTGCCGCCATGGCCGATGAACTTGACAAGACGCAATTTGCCAACCTGTTGGGCACCCGTGCGCTGGACCTGGCGCTGCCGCGATTGGCCGCGGATGAGGCCTCGCCCTGGTGGGATGACGTCAAAACAGACAAAGTGGAAACCCGCCGTGACATCGTGCGCATCGCCTGGCGCGCCACCATCACACACCTCAAGGAAAAACTTGGTAAAAGCCCCAATGACTGGGGCTGGGGCCATGCCCACACCCTCACGCATTCGCACCCGCTGGCAGAACTCCAATCATTGGGCTGGTTGTTCAACGTGGGGCCTTTTGATGCGCCAGGTGGGCGCGAAGTACCCAACAACCTGTCTACGCCGATCGGCCCGGCACCCTGGGCGGTCACGTATGGACCATCGACCCGGCGCATCATTGACTTTGCCGACGCCAGCAAGTCACGTGGCATCAACCCGGTCGGCCAAAGTGGCGTGGTGTTCAATGCCCATTACAGCGACCAAGCTGCCGCCTATGTGATTGGCGGCTATATGTCGCGGTACCTCAGCGAGAAAGACGTCGCGGCCAATACCCGTGACACATTGACGCTCAAACCCGCAGCAGTGCCTGGCGCAAAGCCATAGTCAACGAAAATAAGACATGACTTTACTGACCTCCCCTTTTGCCAAAGAGCCCGCCTTCAACCACGGGCAAGCCCCTCGCACCGCGGTGCTGTACTGCAACCTCGGCACGCCCGACGAACCCACCACACCAGCGGTGCGGCGTTTTTTAGCGGAGTTTTTAGGCGACCCTCGTGTGGTCGAGGTGCCACGGCTGATCTGGTTGCTGATTTTGCACGGCATCATTCTGCGCTTTCGCCCGGCCAAGTCGGCTGCCAAATACGCCACCGTATGGCTTGCGGAGGGCTCGCCGCTGAAGATATGGACCGAAAAACAAGCCAAGCTGCTGCAAGGCTGGCTGGCCCAGCGCGGACATGATGTACAGGTGCGTTACGCCATGCGCTACGGCAGCACCTCGATTGCCTCACAACTTGACGCGCTCAAGGCCGCCGGCACCACCCGCGTGCTGATCTTGCCGGCCTACCCGCAGTACTCTGCCACCACCACGGCCAGCTTGTTTGACGCGGTGTACCAGTGGGCCGGCAAAGTGCGTCACTTGCCGGAACTGCGCTTCGTCAACCATTACCATGACGATGCCCGCTACATCGCTGCGCTCGCAGGCTTGGTAAAGAAGTATTGGCAGGCCAATGGTCGCCCCGACGTGTTGGTGATGAGTTTTCACGGCGTACCAGAGCGCACCCTGCACCTGGGTGACCCCTACCACTGCGAATGCTTCAAAACAGCCCGCCTTTTGGCAGAGTACCTGGGCTTGAGCAAAGACCAGTACAAAGTCACGTTTCAGTCGCGTCTGGGCCGCGCCAAATGGCTGGAGCCCTACACCGAGCCCACCTTGATCGAGATGGGCAAGGCCGGTGTGAAACGCATTGATGTGATCTGCCCGGCCTTTACCAGCGACTGCCTGGAAACGCTGGAAGAGATCAACATGGAAGCACGCGAGGCGTTTTTGCACGCCGGTGGCAAAGAGTTTCATTACATCCCGTGCCTGAACGACGACCCAGCCTGGATCACTGCGCTGTGCGACATCACCCAGCAACACCTGCAAGGCTGGCCAACCCAGGCAGCACCCGACACGGCGGGCCTGACCGCATCCAGGGCAGCCGCCCTGGCGCTGGGTGCTAGGCAGTAGCCGCTCGCGTCAGCTGTGGTTGGGTTTGCGGCAGGGTGATGCGAAACGTGGTGTCACTCACCTCCAGCCAGACCTCGTCTGCCTGCTCACCGCTGCGCACCGTGTTCAGCCCTTTGCTGTCAATGGCCTGCGCAGCGTTCACCAGCAAATTCACCAGCAGCTGGTTGATTTGCGAGGTGATGCACGCCACGGGTGACTTGGTCAAGCGGCACGCTGGCGCATTTACTGCGCGGCCACCGAACCGGGGCCACAACTGCTGGCGCAGCACCAAGGCCAACACATCCTGCTGGCCGATGACAACCCTTTGAGTCTGGAGGTGGCGCAAGAGATGCTTACCCGCGTCGGGCTGCAAGTCACCCGCGTCAGCGATGGGCAACAGGTGCTGGGCGACGAGTTCGGCATGCTGGCCACACAACTGCAGCACTTCGCCTTCGACAAAGCACGGGAAACCTTACGCCGCCACCTATAAATTGCGCCATTTGGCGCTATCCTCTGCATTGCTCTTCGTTAGGAAAACACCGTGCACGTCACCAAATACAAAATCTGGGTTCAACTCCTGACCACCATCGGTGCGGCACTTCTGGTGGTGTGGACCGGCGTGATCATCTGGCAAGGCCATGTCACCAGGCAAGCCGCGCTGGACCAGGCCACTGACTTTTCCGCCAGCATGCATGACGCCACCATGGCTGGCCTCACCGGCATGATGGTGACCGGTACCGTGGGCCAGCGTGATGTGTTTCTGGACCAAGTCAGGCAGCTCGGCTCGATTCGCGATGTGCGGGTGCTGCGTGGTGAAGCGGTCACCAAGATTTTTGGTGCGGGCACCGAAAAAGACGACAGCAAGCCTGATGCGCTTGAGCAACGCGTGCTGCAAAGCGGCAAAGAGATCGTGCTGGTTGAGTCGGACGCCAAAGGTGATTACCTGCGCGCCGTGCGCCCGGCCCTGGCCTTGAAAAATTCCCTCGGCAAAGACTGCACCAGCTGTCACGTCGTGCCTGAGGGCGCCGTGCTCGGCGTGGTCAGTATGAAGGTGTCCCTGGACAAGGTCAATGCCAGCCTGGCCGACCAGCGGCTCAAATCCATTTTGGCCGCGCTGATCACCTGCATCCCGGTGCTGATGTTGATTTACCCGTTCATTCGCCGGGTGGTGACGCAGCCACTGGAAGACTGCGTGCAGGTGGCACGTGGTATTGCCGCCGGTGACCTGACACAGCAAGTGGAGGTAAGCAGCAGCAACGAGATGGGCGAATTGCAGCAGGCCCTGAAAGACATGAACACCAGCCTGGAGGGCATCGTGCACCAGGTCCGCGTGGGTACCGACACCATCTTCAGCGCCTCAAGCGACATCGCCAGTGGCAACCTGGACTTGTCCAACCGCACCGAACTGCAAGCCAGCTCGCTGGAAGACACGGCGGCCTCCATGGCCGAGGTCACCTCGGCGGTAAACCAGAACGCCGAGCACGCGCGCCGGGCCAACCAGATGGCCCAAAGCGCCTCTGACGTGGCGGTGCGCGGTGGCAGCGTGGTGTCGGGTGTGATTGACACCATGGCCTCGATCAACGCCTCCAGCAAACGCATTGTGGACATCATTGCAGTGATTGACGGCATTGCCTTCCAGACCAACATCCTGGCCCTCAACGCGGCGGTAGAGGCGGCACGTGCCGGCGAACAAGGCCGTGGTTTTGCGGTGGTGGCGGCTGAAGTGCGCAGCCTGGCCAAACGCTCGGCTGACGCCGCGCAAGAGATCAAGGCCTTGATTGGCGACTCGGTGACCAAGGTCGAGGCTGGCAGCAGCCTGGTGCAGCAAGCCGGCACCACCATGACCGACATCGTGGACAGCATCCGCCATGTGACCACCATCATGGGCGAGATTTCAGCGGCCAGTGCGGATCAAACTGCCGGCATTGAACGCGTGGGCAGTGCCATTGATGAGATGAACCAGGTGACCCAGCAAAACGCTGCGCTGGTGGAGCAAGCCGCCGCTGCCGCGCAGTCGCTGCAAGATCAGGCGCAGCATCTGGAGCAAGTGGTCAGCGCCTTCAAAATTAATGAGTCAAATAGCCGTCTAGCCCATACGCATAGGGCGTAAGCAGCTATTGATTCAAGAGCGTTTTTTCATCAGCCGCGGCACCACCATGATCAGCACAATGACGACCAAAATCGTCAGTGACATCGGGCGCTGCAAAAAGATCAGGGGGCTGCCCTCGCCAATTGAGATGGCGTTGCGCATCTGGGCCTCGGCCAGTGGGCCCAGAATCATGCCCACCAGCACAGGTGCGGTCGGGAAGTTAAAGCGCCGCATCACCAGGCCCAGCAAGCCGATGCCATAGAGCAAAAACAAATCGAACGCGCTTTGGCGCATGCCGTAAGCGCCCACCGTGGCAAAAATCAAGATGCCTGCATACAACTGCGGCTTGGGCACCTTGAGCAATTTCACCCACAGGCCAATCATGGGCAAATTCAGCACCAATAACATCACATTGCCGATGTAGAGCGAGGCAATCAGAGCCCACACCAGACCGGCGGAAGTAGTGAACAGCTGTGGGCCGGGCTGAATGCCGTAGTTTTGAAACGCGCCCAGGATGATGGCGGTGGTGTTCGATGTGGGTATGCCCAGTGTGAGCAGCGGAATCAGTGCTGCGGTCACCGTGGCATTGTTGGCTGCTTCAGGCCCGGCTACCCCTTCAATCGCGCCCCTGGTGCCAAATTCGGCCTGGTGCTCGCCTTTGGCCAGTTTTCTCTCCAGCGCGTAGCTCAAAAAGGTGGGTATCTCGGTGCCACCTGCAGGAATACAGCCGAACGGTGCACCAATGGCGGTGCCGCGCAGCCAGGCCGGGAAGGAGCGCCGCCAGTCACTCAATGTCATGCTGACGCGACTCATGCGGTTCTCGGTTTCCGCCGTTTTGCCCTCAAACAGCACCGCATGCATGGCCTCGGCCACGGCAAACAGGCCCACCGCCACCAGCACAATTTCAATCCCATCCAGAAACTCCGGCACACCACCGGTGTACCGCACCTGACCAGTGATCTGGTCCATGCCCACCAAACCGGCGGCCAGGCCGACAAACAAGGCCGTGAGACCTCGCACGGTGCTTTGACCTAAAACTGCACTCACCGTGGTGAAGGCCAACAGCATCAGCATGAAGTATTCAGGTGGTCCGAGCTTGACGGCAAACTCGGCCACCACCGGGGCGAACAGGGTAACGATCACGGTGGCAATCGTGCCCGCCACAAACGAGCCAATGGCCGAGGTGGCCAGTGCGGCACCTGCGCGGCCGCTCTTGGCCATTTTGTTGCCTTCCATGGCGGTCACCATGGTGGCAGTCTCGCCCGGCGTGTTGAGCAAGATCGAGGTGGTGGAGCCGCCATACATGGCCCCGTAATAAATGCCGGCAAAGAAGATCATCGAGGCCGTGGCTTCCACCTGGGTGGTGATGGGCAGCAGGATGGCCACCGCGGTCGCCGGGCCAATGCCAGGCAACACACCCACGGCAGTGCCAAGCGCACAACCGACAAAAGCCCACAGCAGGTTGACCGGGGTACCCGCTGTGGCAAAACCTTGTAACAACAGGTTCCAGGTTTCCATGACATCCATTACAGCCACCCACTTTCGGTCAAACCGGGCAGATTGATGCCCAAAAACTTGGTGAACATCCAATACACCGGCGCCGCGATCATGAGCGCCACCACGATGTCAGTCAGCCAGCTTTGGGCACCCGCCCGTGCGCTGTCCTGGGCATTGCGCAGACCGCGTGCCGCACACACAAAACACAGCGCGCAACTGAAAATGAAACCAATCTGGGTGATCAAGGCGGCGTTCAGCAACATGCCTGACGACATCCAGGCGAAACCCGCCCAGTACGGGCGCTCTCCACCATGCTCATCCATGTTGAGAAAGCCACCCCGGCGTGCCTTGCGGATCAGCAAGACACCGCACAGCCCCAAAGCGGCTGACACCACCCAGGGCAAAAAGTTGGGTCCAACGCCGGCATAACCGGCATTGGACGGAATAAACAGGGCACCCAGCGCCAGCGCCAACGCCAGCAACAGCACCCCCAGACCAACCAGCGCTTGCAAATAGGGCGAATGTTGTGCCGGACTGTGTTGACGCATGGGTGCTTCTCCTGCGGGGCTTTAAAGCATGCCGGACTTGACCATGGTCGCGCGCAGCGCGGCAAAGTCGTTGTCGACAAACTTCTCGAACGCATCGCCGCTGAGCACGGCAGGCGTCCAGTTGTTTTTCTCCAAGGCTTCGGCCCAGGCCTTGGATTGCGTGGCTTTAATCACCATCTCGGTCAGCGCCGTGCGCTGCGCCGGGGTGATGCCGGGCGCGCCATACACACCACGCCAATTGCCAATTTCCACATCAATGCCCTGCTCTTTGAGGGTTGGGATGTCAATGCCTTTCAGACGCGCCGCCGAGGTCACGCCAATCGGCTTCATCTTGCCAGTCTTGATGTACTCTGAAAACTCGCTGTAACCGCTGCCGCCAATCGAGACGTTGCCGCCCAAAATGGCCGCTGTCGCCTCACCGCCGCCCCGGAACGCCACGTAATTGATCTTGGCTGGGTCAACACCCACCGCGCGGGCAATCATGGCGGCGGCGATGTGCTCGGTGGAGCCGCGTGAACCGCCACCCCACTTGACGCTACCGGGGTCCTTCTTGAGCTGGGCCACCACATCCGCCATGGTTTTGAACGGTGAGTTGGCCGGCAGCACAAACACGTTGTACTCGCTGGTCAGGCGGGCAATCGGCGTGGCCGCCGTGATGGAGACCGGTGGCTTGCCGGTGATGATCCCGCCCAGCATGACGGCACCCATCACCATCAGTGCGTTCGGGTCCCCCTTGCTGGCGTTGACAAACTGCGCCAGACCCAAGGCACCTGCGGCGCCGCCTTTGTTTTCATACGTCACGGTGTCTGCCACCTTGGCATCCGTCAGCGCCTTGCCCAAGGCCCGGCCTGTGCCGTCCCAGCCACCACCCGGGTTGGCCGGAATCATCATTTTGACGTTGGTCGCAGCAAAAGCCGACAGCGGCAGGCCGCCTGCAACGGCCATTGCAGCCATGGATTTCAGAAAAGTATCACGACGCATCGAAGTCTCCTGTGTGGGTTGATAACCCGGCGATGATGCGCGACCAGGCTGTCAATCGGCTGTCCGCGCTACTTAGGGAAAATACCAACATGGCAGGCCTCTGGCCCAATCTGTTACAACCGTCTTCATTCAATTTACGACTGCTTCCATGCCCAAAACCTCATCCGTCCCCGCCACCGCTGCGGCCACCTCTGCCCCTCGCCTCCATTGGACCGAATCGGACCAGCCCTGCTCGGCGCTATGGCGCAGTGAGCGCGGCGGCACACCACCCCAGCGCGTGGTATTGGCCGACGACACCCTCACTGCCGACAGTGCCTACCGCCTGGCCTGCGCGGGCACCGGCATGCTGTGGCGCGGCGACTTTCAAAACGCCCGCCAGTTGGTTCAGGCCCTAGCCCGGCGCATTGACCAGGTGCCCAAGCGCAAGCGCACCAAAGCGGCACAACCCATCCCGATCACCGAAGCCTTCAACCTGCATCGCCAGTCCCAGGCCCAGCGCGCCCGCACCCTGGGTATGCTGCTGATTGAGCTGGATGCAAGCTACAAGATTGCCCTGCGCCGTGCGCCTGATGTGAGCCTGGCTTGCACCGAGGCCTGGGGCAACGCCGACCCCTCAGAAGGCAACTCCGTGGTGTCGCTGCGCGAACTGCTGGGTGTGACGAGCGCGCATGAATGGCGCCGCGTGGGAGTAGAAATTGCGGCACTCGGAGAGGCACCTGGCAACCGCATTCACCCGCATTACGGCGTGTTTTCACCGGTACGCGGCGAATACATTGGCCTGGTGGCCACCGCCCACCTGCCAAAACCGCCCAAAGGACACACCGACATCACTGCATTTGACATTGGCACCGGCACCGGTGTGCTGGCTGCCCTGCTGGTGCACCGGGGGGTCAAAAAAGTGGTGGCCACAGACTCTGAGCCACGGGCTTTTATTTGTGCACAAGACAACCTGGCGCGCCTTGGGCTGGAAGGCAAGGTCACGCTGCTGCAGGCTGACTTGTTCCCGCCGGGGCTGGCCTCTTTGATTGTCTGCAACCCACCGTGGCTGCCCGCCCGCCCCAGCTCGCCGCTGGAGCGCGCCGTGTATGACGAAGGAGGCCGCATGCTCAAAGGTTTTCTGGCCGGGCTGGCAGAACATCTGGCCCCCGGTGGTGAAGGTTGGCTGATTTTGTCGAACCTGGCCGAACAGTTGGGCATGCGTACACGCGAGGAGCTGCTGGCCGCCATCGAGCAAAACGGCCTGCGCGTGGTCAGCCGCATTGACGCCAAGGCGCTGCACCCCAAAACCGAGGATGTGACTGACGCACTGCACCAGGCACGGGCCAAGGAAGTCACCTCGCTGTGGCGGCTGGCGGTGCAAAAACCTGGCCCCGCTGCGGGCCACGCCCATGAAGTTGCTGCTGATTGAAGACGACACCGCCTTACACACGGCGTTGAGCCGGTCCTTGACGCGGCTTGGTTGGGAAGTGGAGGTGTGCGTTGACGGCCGCGCCGCCCTGCCAAAGTGGCGCGCCAGCTACCCCGACGTGGTGCTGCTGGATCTGACCCTGCCCGGGCGCGATGGCTTGGCGGTGCTGCAACAAGCGCGTGACGAGGGCTTGCGCACCCCGGTGTTGATCCTGACTGCCCGTGGCACCGTGGGTGACCGGGTACAAGGCCTCAACGCAGGCGCTGACGACTACCTGCCCAAACCGTTTGACCTGGACGAGCTTGAAGCCCGTGTCCGCGCGCTGCACCGCCGTCATCCGGAAATTTATGAAAAATCAGGCTCTAGCCCTTTTGAATCAAGCGCACTACGCTATGACAATGAGAGCAAAGCCATTTACCATGCAGGCCAGGTGCTGGACCTGAGCAGCCGCGAACTTGCCATGCTGCGCACGTTATTGACCCGGGCTGGCCAGGCCGTGACCAAAGAACGGCTGTTTGAACTGGTGTTTCCCGGCCAAGCCGAGGTGCAGTTCGAGGCCATCGAGGTCGTGGCCTACCGGCTGCGCAAAAAGCTCCAGGGCACCGGTGCCACCCTGACCACGCTGCGTGGCTTGGGCTATTTGCTGAAACTTGACCCCACCAAACCCATGCCATGAGGCTTGATCTGCGTCACCTGTCATTGCGCAGCTACTTGATGCTGGGTATTTTGCTGCCCGTGGCGCTGTTCATTCTGGTGGACGCCGTGGTGCTCTACCGCCAGGCCCTCGCCGCAGTCAATACCGCGTATGACCGCACCCTGCT
Source organism: Burkholderiales bacterium (assembly GCA_038207945.1). GTDB lineage: Bacteria > Pseudomonadota > Gammaproteobacteria > Burkholderiales > Burkholderiaceae_C > Rhodoferax. The sequence continues at coordinate 10,281 of JBBQZG010000035.1, read as the reverse complement.
GGCCTCGGCCAAAGCGCTTGGCGAACACATTCAGGCCGACGGCGAAGCAGAGTCTGCACAATTGCGCGCCGTGGTGCCCTACGCCGCGCTGGAGGTGTTTGAGGCCGACAACCGCAGCCGCATGATCTACCGTATTTCGGACACCCGTGGCACGCTGATTGACGGCTACGCTGACCTGGCCCTGTGGCGTGGCCAGCTGCCGGCTTTGGGGCCCTATGCCGCGCTGGTTGATTTTTATGACGACAGCTACCGCGGCGATGCGGTACGGGTAGCCGTTTTGCTGCAACCGGTGGCCATGCAACGTGCCCGCACCATGGCCGTGGTGCAGGTGGCCGAAACGCTGGAACTGCGTCGCACGCTGGCGCGCCAAATTTTGCTGGACACCCTGTGGCGCCAGCTGGCGCTGGTGAGTGTGATTGCGCTGGTGGTGTTTGTGGTGGTGCAACGCGCCACGCGTCCAGTGCGCAACTTGAGCCTGCAACTCCAACAACGCCGCGCGGACGACCTGACTCCGCTGGCTGTTGACGACACACCGAATGAACTGCGCCCGCTGCTCGACGCCACCAACGCCACCATGCGCCGTCTGCACCATCTGCTGGACAACCAGAAACGTTTTGTGCGCGACACCGCCCACCAGTTGCGCACACCGCTGGCGGTGCTCAAAGTGCAAGTGCAGTCGGCCCTGCGCGGTGATGTGGATGCCACCCAGGGCCTGACCGAGATCAGCCACACCGTGGAGCGCGCCACGCAGCTGGCCAACCAGATGCTGGCTCTGGCCAAAGTGGCGCAACTGGCACAAGAAAAAGCCTATGAACCAGTCGACTGGGCCAGCATCCTGCGTGAAGTGGCGCTGGATTTGTCGCCGTTGATTGCCGACAAGACACTCGACTTTGACATTGAAACGACACCTGCACCGATCCACACCCACGCCTGGATGCTGCGCGAGCTGTCGCGCAACCTGCTGCACAACGCCATTCGCTACAGCCCCGAACATGGCCGCCTGCAGGTGTGTCTGCTGTGTGATGCCAGCTACGCCGCACTGGTCATCAGCGACGACGGACCCGGCATCAACGATGAGCTGCGCAAACGCCTGTTTCAGCCGTTTTCTGCCGGACAGGGACACTGCGGCAGTGGTCTGGGCTTGGCCATTTGCCACGAGATCACCCACCTCCTGGGCGGCCAGATTGAACTGATCAACCGGCTCAACCATGGCCAGATCGATGGGCTCGACACCACCGTGCGCCTGCCGCTGGCCCTCACTGCAGCAAACCTTTGAGCAAATCGATAAACTTTCTCGACCAAAACACCATTCAAGCGTTCACACCATGAATTATTTAAGCTTCTTGCGCCTTGGCTCTGGTCTGACCACTGCGCTCTTGGCCAGCACACTGGCCTACGCTGCGCCTGCAGCGCCTGCGCCCAGTGCAGCGACCACCGCCCCCACCAGTGCTGCCTGCCCGGCCATCCTCAAACACAGCTTTAACCGCCTGCAAGACGAAGCCCCACAAAATCTCTGTCAATACGCCGGCAAAGTGGTGCTGGTGGTCAACACCGCCAGTTTCTGCGGCTTCACCGATCAATATGAAGGTTTGGAAGCGCTGTACGCAAAATACAAAGGCAAAGGGCTGGTGGTGATGGGTTTTCCGTCCAACGACTTCGGCCAACAGGAACCTGGCAGCAACAAGGAAATTGCCGACTTTTGCTACAACACCTATGCCGTGAAGTTCCCCATGTTTTCCAAAACCGTGGTGTCTGGCCCCGAACGCAATGCGCTGTTCGCACAACTGATCAAGGAAACCGGTACCGCACCCAAATGGAACTTTTACAAATATCTGATCGACCGCAACGGCAAAGTGGTCAACAGCTACAACAGCATGACCAAGCCGCTAAGCAAAAGTCTGACGGGTGACATCGAAAAACTGCTTTGACGCAGCGCCAACGTCCGCCTGACGCCCGCTACCGCACTGATGGAAAAATTACGAATCGACAAATGGCTGTGGGCTGCACGCTTTTACAAAACACGCACCCTGGCCAGCGAAGAGATTGACAAGGGCCGCGTGCAGGTCAATGGCGCGGTGGTAAAACCCGCGCGTGAAGTCAAGGCTGACGACAGTGTGCAACTGCGCAGCGGGCCAGTGACACGCATAGTGACAGTGCTTGGCATCAGCGACAAACGTGGTCCTGCCCCGGTGGCTGCGCTGCTGTACCAGGAAACCGCAGAATCCATCATCCAACGCCAGCAAGCCGCCGAGCAGCGCCGCCTAGCCCCGGAACCCGCGCTCACCCTGTTGCAAGGCCGCCCCACCAAGCGTGACCGGCGCGACACCGAAAAACTGCGTGGTGGCGAGTGGAATGAGCGCTGGAGCGCGTCCATCAAGGATTAGCCAGCTGGTTGCGAACGCGGCGCGGGGATTCAATTGCCACCAAAAACGCACCCAGCACCACCCCGATGACCCGCCTCGAAAGGCCGAGCAGCGTCCGTTTGTAGGACTTTAGATGCATGTAGTGCCGGTTACCCGGTTACCCGGTTACCCCGTTACCCCGTTACCCGTACGGTGGCCTAAGGGCACTGAATTTCGGTATCATGCATCGGCTTAATTCTCATCAACTACGGAACATTTCGGACGCCAACTGGCGTTCGATGCCTGATGTCAAAAGCGCAACGATGGGGTGATCCACGTATGGAACGTGAGTTTTTTTCAGTGTACTTTGACCGAAATTGCTACGGCCGAGCGCTAACCACGGGGATGCTCAAATGGCGATAAGTCGACAGCCGGCTATTCGGACGGGCGGTACTGACCTGACCGTAGCGGAAAAACAGCTCGGATTCGGTGACCGCATGACAGACACCATCCTGAAACTGATTTCGACGGTGCCATCCTCATCAGAAGCCACCAGTTCAACGCCTGATGCACGCGCAAAAGAATTAGCCAGAAATGCTGCCAGAACCAGTGCCGGTATTTCCGGTGGTGCTGCCTTGGCCCCCGGACCCATGGGCATGCTGACTTTGCTACCTGACCTGGTCGGCGTATGGCGAGTTCAGGCACAGATGGTGTCTGACATTGCGGCCACATACGGCAAGACTGCAACACTTACACAGGAACAGATGGTCTACTGCCTGTTCAAACATTCTGCTGCGCAATTATTGCGCGATGTCATCGTGCGTGAGGGGGGAAGGTACCTGGTACTCCCTGTCAGCTTACGGATGATGCGAAGCTTGGCGACAAAGATTGGCATCAAAGTTGGTCAACGTAGTTTTGGCAAGGCAATTGCGCGATACGCACCCCTGGTTGGGGCCTTGGGCGTAGGTGCCTACGCTTACTATGACACGCAGAAAGTGGCCGATACCGCTATAGAGTTTTTCAGCAGCGAGGTCGTGGTGCAGGCCGAGAATCCTGACGATCCCAGTGGTCAAGTTACGGGGGCAAACCAAGGGCAGCTTCTGTGACTGGAGACCAGGTTTGCAGGCTGCCAGCGCGTCTCCTGTCTTTTTGTCAAGATTGCTTTTTTAGACCCAGTAACAGCATGACATACCAATACAGTGGGATCAGCCTGATGCCGCTCGCTATTGACCTCGCCAACCCGCTGAGCAAAATTGCAAAAAGGCAAGCCAGACCCAGTGGACGAAACGCACGAAAACGTCTGCCCACAATTTAAGTCGCGCTGGTGGTTCCAAATTCACCGCTGCAAGCGGACGCGGGCACATCCAGGCGGACAACATGCCTCCGACCCATATCGCAACACCTGATATGGCACTGCGTCAACGACCGGTGGGGGCTGAAAGGAGTTCCCGCAAGGAGGCCTGCGCCATCAGTTCACCGAACCACACCCGGTATCCAGCATCACTGGGATGAAGCCCGTCGGCGGCGTTCAACCGGGGCTGCAAGACAAAGGGGTCGTCCGCACTTTCGTGAAAGAGATTCACGTATCGCACAGATTGACGGTTCGAGGCTTCCCGCACAAACGCGTGCAATTTACGCGACCGCCAAGTCATGAACCAGGACACAGGCGCCAGGAAAAACGGCGCATTGCCTACATTTCCAGCCGGCATCAGCACCACCAAATCAGCCCGTTGGCGAGCCCGCTGCGTCACGCGTTCAATATCGCTGTGCAATGCCTCCATCCCGCGCAGGCGAATCACGTCATTGCCACCGGCCATCACCAACACCATGTCGAAATGGTCGTCACCGCTGAGTTGTGACTGGAGGTCTGCAATCGTTGCACCGTCCTGGGACCGGTTGTCAATCAGCAGTTGGGGAAAAGCTTGGGCGAGCAAGCCTGCCAAGCTGACTTCCGGCCTGCTGGCGCCAGTGCCCACTGCAGTGCTGTCGCCCACGATGAGAAGCCGCCTAGAGGGCTGCTCAGGTGAGTGTTGCAGGGGTTCGCTTTGCCGCGCCAATTCGACGGATTCGCGCAAAAACCACGCGGTTCTGGCACCCCCAAACAGGCAGATGGCAACAGTGCCCCAGAGCAGAATTCGCACTGCAAGACCCATATTTTCATCCATTGATTACAAAGCTCTCCCGGGTAAGTCTGTTAGCGCGCAGTGACAGGCTCGTCTTTGGAAAATTGCCATGGTATGGCGTTCAGATCACATGGCTGAGTCAGGTTTGCCAAGTCGTCTGGATGTGTCCATATCCGAGTTTTACCAGCTGGCTTTATGCCAGTGAAGGTGCGCTAATTCAACGTGCGTACTGGCCACAAAAGGCTACCAAAGCAGGACATTCAATACCCGGCCACTCATTTCCAGTGCATGTGCAGTATGTTTGTAGGCCATGCTTCCATGGGTCTCTGCTTGCCTTGCATCGCCAGCATCGTGCAGCAATGCCGCTTGCCGATGGTGCTTGACGGCTTTTTCCAGCTGTGCAACAGCTTCAAGATGAAGGAACTGCGGGGTGACTATCGACTCCCGCGAAATTGATGTGTCTGTGTTGGTTATGGTGTTACCTTGTTTGGCTATCAACAGATATTATTTATTCATCAATAACCGGTCGGTACGCCACCGAACAAACTGCAACCCTCGCCTGCAACTACATTGCAACCAGGCATCTTGATGAATCAAAGTTTTTCCCCAAGGTTTTGTGCACAGTCAGGAGTATTCAAAATGCGTTTAAGTACCAAAAGCCGTTTCGCAGTGACTGCGATGATTGATATTGCTTTGCGTGAAGAGTTCGGGCCGGTACCGCTGACTGACATCGCCTCGCGTCAACAAATTTCGCTGTCGTACCTTGAGCAGTTGTTCAGTAAGTTGCGCTTGCAGGGACTCGTCAACAGCATCCGCGGACCGGGTGGCGGCTACACAGTTGGTCGTCGAATTGATGACATCACGGTGGCAGACATCATCTGCGCAGTCGAAGATGCGTCACCGAAAGTCAAACAACCAGACGCTTCACCAGTGCAAGACACGACGCAAGACCTGTGGGATGCCATGAACGTCAAAGTGCTTAACTTCACGCAGTCGGTCACTCTGAAGAGTTTGGTACTTGACCAGTTAGCCCTGGGTGTAAAGATTGAGCTAAAACCCGCCCCAAACCGGGGGGTGTTCAAAAAACCAGTTCAGCAAACCATCCTTCCCAATGTGCCCAACTCAGTGTTTGCACTGGGTCGGACTTTGCGGGTAACCTGATTCGTCCAGTCCATCACGATTACTTTGAAACCATAAGAAAACGCCATGCAGTACCGACGTCTGGGCTGCAGCGGCCTGCAGGTGAGCGAACTCTCTTTGGGCTCTTGGGTCACGTACCACAACCAAGTGAATGTCGCCGCCGCCCATGAACTGATGGCTGCTGCCTTTGATGCCGGTATCAACTTCTTCGACAACGCCGAGGTGTATGCGGGTGGCGAAAGTGAAACGGTCATGGGAAAAGCTCTTAAGGCCTTGAATTGGCCCCGGCTCAATTACATCGTATCCACCAAATTCTTCTGGGGCCTGCACAATGACGGCCCGACGGCGAACAAAAAAGACACGCTCAATTGCAAGTACCTGAACCAAGCCATGGATGGCTTACTCCAGCGTCTGGGGCTGGATTTCATTGACCTGAATTTACTGCCATCGCCCCGACCCTCATACGCCCATTGAAGACCAAGCTCATGCCGGACGTGATGGCACAAATTGATGAAGTGACCTCTGCCCAAGCTGATCGATGCGACTGCCCCAATGTCACGCCTCTGTTGCCTATAAATCGTTCGGTCAAAGAGTCCTTCAGATGGGTAAAGCGACTTGAAAGCACAACGTTTGCGCGAAACGATTCGCGCACTGCCAAGGATTCAAGGCTAACCGTCCAGCTCAAAGTTGGGATTTGAAGTAGTTGAAGGAATGAACAACTGCGTCGCGAACTTTCTCCATCTCTGTGACCATCTCATCCCATTTGTCTTCACCGGCAGCCTTGACCACTTGAAGTTTGGCCTTGGCAAGTTTGGATTGCTCTCGCAGTTTGGTCATTTCTTCCTTGTATTTAGCGCGAACATCTTCCTTGGCAACTGCCGCCTTGGCTTCCAATTTATCCATGTTCGCATCCAGCTCGTCAAGCTGAAGTTTCATTTTTGCGATGTATTCGTCTCGTTTTGACATGACAACTCCTTGCTGTTGAAAAATTGGTCGGACCAATGACAGCCGGACATATTCGCAAGCTGACTTCATTTTTTTAGTCCTATCCGTTCAGGATAGCCACGGAAAGCTTTGGCATCCATGAGAATTGTCAACGGCGATGAACTTGTCAGCCATTCGGCAACAGAGTCTTGTTACCCAAGCGAGCACAGCGCTTTGCTGTCGTGTGATTATTCGTATGTCAATCCCTGTACGAGGGTTGTCGGTCAGGAACGCGCCTTTCGGTGCCTACCACCTCGTCAGTGGCTAGACGTCACCATCTTGACTGCGCCGGTGAATGACGGGCCAGACATAGATTGCGATGTTGACAACAATAACCGTGGCAGCAAGCAGGAACTGAACCTCGCGGGTTAGGCCAGAAGGATATATGACGTCAAGGAGATAGCGCTCGATGAAGCTTTCCGTGTAGCCCGATTGACCCGCTCTTATACGAAGGTCGCTCTCGAGATACGTTAGGGGGCAGATGCGACCAGTAAGCTCTACGAAGAATGCCCATGCAGCCGCTGGAATATGAACAATTGGCATCCAGCGCCACCGCGTGGCGAGGGCACCCCCTAAAAGAGCAAATAGGATGAAAGACAAGTGGAGCAGGAGTACACCGTCAGCGGCAAAACGAAAGTACATTTGAAAGCCAATACGATTGGTTGAGGCCAACCGATGCAAAGGTAGGTGTCAACTGACCGAATCGACACCTACTTGACGCATTGCATGAGATTCGAACCCTTGCCTTGCCCGGCGTGCTCGCTAATGACACAGGACATGCCGCCACAGAGGCAATGAACAACGTTGGTAGACAGGCTGGCGATGGAGGTCGGGGCCGAGCACTGGCAAGCCGGCGCGGACATGACGCTTTGTGCCTCAGCCTGGCCCCAGCGCGGACCGAGCAGGCCAATTAGCACAACGACCACCGAACTGAGGACGATTACCGCAAGGTGCGTGAAGCGTACTGGGCGTCTGAGCATAAGGACTCCTTCTTGTCACACGTAAATCTGGACTATATCCCGCATGCAGGGGTGACACAAATGCATTCAATGAGCCGGCTTAACCGCGGCATCTCGGATTTTCACACTTGGTCGTCAAGGCTATAGTCGACTCCATCATGCAAACCGACGCCTCTTGTCAGCAGATTGAACATTTGAAATCGACCCACGCGGTACTCCTCCTTTTTGGCGGCCCACAGTGTGGCGTGTGCCGTGCAATCAAGCCAAAACTTGAGTTCCTGATGGGACAGCGATACCCGGAAATTGCGATGGTGTATGTGGACTGTGCGCATAGTCCCGACATTTGCGCCCAACATGGTGTTTTCAGCCTGCCCGTGGTGCAGTTGTACATTGAAGGCCACTTGTACTTGGAGCGCGGTCGTAGTTTTAGCCTGGTTGAACTGGGCGCCGAAATCGACCGAATTTACAGCTTGTGGAAGCGCACTCCCGGAGAGCTTTAAAGGAACAGGCTGAAATCAATTTTGGGTTACATATCTGGCACAGACTTCACTTCCGCAACCATCACCTGCTTTTTTGCCGTAAAAGTCTCAGCTAGCCAGCCGTCTCCATGAGTATCATGCAACTCACTTCACAAGAAAATTGAGCTTTTATAGCTTGCCGTCATTGACCCGGCGATGACTGGATTGCCGAATCAAAATCTGGACCAATAGCAAGGCCGCCGCCGAACTCATCAGCACCGGAGATGTCGCAAGTATCTGGGACAAACCATCAACCGCCTGCATACTGACCTGCTGCGCGTGGCTAGCCAAAGCGATCACATCACTGGTTTGAACATTTTGGACATCATCGATGCCCACAGGGAAATCAGGCGATGCGTCACGAAATCGAATTCTTGCAAATATCCCGTTGGCAACAGCGACCAGGGACAGAATTCCTAACGGTCGCATCAGGTGCGCGATCAAGCGGGTTTTTACCACAGGTGGCGCAGTCTCATACACGCTGCCAACCAACTCTGAAAGCATTCGACTTTTCTCAGCTGGCGGTGCTGATTCATAGACATCACCGGACAGATTTGCTATTGGCATACCTGACTCTTGACCGGGTGAATGAAACAAACCATCAACTTCCATTTTTTCGCGACCTTGCATCGAGTTCTCCTTTTCATGGGCTGTCATAAAAAACTTTTGTTCCAATGCTGTCCAGACTTGCACCTCAGCATTTTGGCCCCCCGTTGTGAATAGTGGTGTTACAAAACGTAAAGCCTGCCAAGTCTTCAACGACTGTTCCGAGCGGGTGACGCCACGCTTAACGAGACTTTTTGAATAGATCACACATCACACTGAGGGGGCAAAACAAACTGACATTTATTGTCATCAGAGGCGACACAGAGACCCATAGTTCCCTTACTTTGCAATTGTTGCTGTGCGACACCAAACTGCAAGGTGGTGAAGCGGTGCCATTTTTGTATATCCGCAAGGCTCGCTACCAAAGCCATACTGGTAGCGGCCCGATGAGCGTCGTGTTTGAAGTGTGACTGACATACCGTACAAAGGCATCCGTCCACCGATCCATCACAAGCTTGAACATCACATTCAGTGTTAAATCCACAATAGAATTTCCCATGGTCGCAGAAAACTCAGCCCCCACCGGTCTCTTTACCGATGACGGTCACATCACGCGATGCGTTTGGTGCCGTGCGACCCCCGCGTACAAACACTACCACGACCATGAGTGGGGTGTTCCCGTGGACAACGATGAGCGCTTGTTCGAAAAGATTTGTCTGGAAGGATTTCAGGCGGGCCTGAGTTGGTTGACCATTTTGAACAAGCGTGAAGCCTTTCGTACTGCCTTTGCCGACTTCGATATGGATCGGGTCGCGTGCTTTGACGAGTCAGATGTCAAAGGTCTTCTGCTGAATGCAGGCATCGTGCGACATGCGGGCAAGATTGCATCAACGATCAACAATGCACAACGCGCCCAGGAGTTGCGGCAGGAGTTTGGTTCCCTTGGCAGCTACTTCTGGCGATTTGAGCCTGGCCCGGACAGCCATCCTGCGACTGTTTCACACCAAGCGTTAACGGGGATTACAACCTCACCAGAATCCATCGCCCTGTCCAAGGACCTCAAGAAGCGGGGCTGGAGTTTCGTGGGCCCCACGACGATGTATGCCTTCATGCAAGCCATGGGCCTGAAAAACGATCACATTCATGGGTGCCATGCGCGGATGACAGCGCTCGCCGCGCGATCAGCATTCAAATCCCCAGCGTCGAAATTGCTGCAAAGTCTGTAGGCTGAACCGTAATACGTTCAGGGAAATTGGTTGTAGTTTTCGACTCGGATTCTGGCACCCAGAAGATGCCCAATCACTACTGGCAGCTATTCGGTCAACAGGGGATCGCTCCTCAGAGCCGAAAAATACCGACCTCCGAACCGTGCCCATAAAAGTCAAGAGGTTCTGAGACAAAAGGCCTTTGAGACGGCTATTTAGGGTACTTTGGGAAACCCACAGTCAAGAGCCAGAAGCGCAAAACCCCGCGTGGTGCGGGGTTCTGGCAGGTCTCTATTTGCTGTTAGCGAGTTAGAAACCCATTTTTTGGCGGAATCGGAGAGATTCGAACTCTCGATGAGGCTCTACACCCCATACTCCCTTAGCAGGGGAGCACCTTCGGCCACTCGGTCACGATTCCATAAAACAGAGCCGCAATTATGTCACGACTTGGGGCGATTTATCAG
>JBBQZG010000034.1:0-24561 GCA_038207945.1 Burkholderiales bacterium | reverse complement strand
GAACTCCATCATGGTGAATTCGGGGTTGTGGCGCACGCTGATGCCTTCGTTGCGAAAGCTTCGGTTGATCTCGAACACACGCTCAAAACCACCGACGATCAGGCGCTTGAGGTAGAGCTCGGGCGCAATGCGCAAAAACATCTGCTGGTCCAGCGCGTTGTGATGCGTGGTGAAGGGTTTTGCGTTGGCGCCGCCCGGAATCGGGTGCAGCATGGGGGTTTCAACTTCCAGAAAGTCGTGCGCCACCATGAACTCGCGAATGCCGCTGACGGTCTTGCTGCGCGCCACAAAACGCTTGCGGGTGTCTTCGTCGGTCATCAGGTCGACATAACGCTGGCGGTATTTGACCTCCTGGTCGGCCATGCCGTGGAACTTGTCGGGCATCGGGCGCAGGCTTTTGGTCAGCAGGCGAATGCTGCTGGCATGGATCGACAGCTCGCCGGTTTTGGTCTTGAACACCAGGCCCTCGGCCGCCACGATGTCGCCCAGGTCCCAGTGTTTGAAGCCGGTGTACACGTCGGCGCCCACGTCTTCACCCTTGATGTAGATCTGGATGCGCCCGGTGCTGTCTTGCAAAGTGCAGAAGCTGGCCTTGCCCATGACCCGTTTGAGCATCATGCGCCCGGCCACTTTGGCTTTTGCGCCTTGCTCAAGCAGGCCTTCAGGGGTTTGCCCGGCATGCGCGGCAAACAGCTCGGCGGCATGATCGCTGGGTTTGAAGTCGTTCGGGAAGGCCACGCCTTTGCCCTCGGCTTGCGCCTGGCGCATGGCTTTCAATTTTTCGCGGCGCTCCAGTATCAGCTGGTTTTCGTCCTGGGCCGGCGTTGTGGTCGTGGGTGCTGGTGTGTGGTCAGACATGTGGGGCAATCAATGGGCTACTGAAAAGAACGGCGTCGCCGCGCACGCATGTGCTGCTAGACGAAACCCGCTATTTTAGTTGGCCGGGGTGTCGCTATGATCCGTAGACAAGCTCCGCACCACCTTTCAACCGCAGCAGCACACGCTGTTTTTATCCCTTTGCCGCTTTAAACCACCATGCTGTACCAAATTGTTTCCCTGTTGCTTGAAGTCGTGTTTGGCATTTTGAGCGGTGTCTGCCTGTTGCGTCTGTACATGCAGTACCAGCGTATTCCCATGTCGGCGCGATCCGGCAACCCGCTGGGGCGCTTTGTGTTTGCCCTGACGGACTGGATTGTGTTGCCGCTGCGGCGCGTCTTGCCGTCGATGGGCGCCTTGGACACGGCCAGTCTGGTGGCTGCTTTTTTGCTGCAGTTGACGCAGTTTGGTCTGCTGTGGCTGCTGGCTGGAGCCACCGGCGGCTTGTTTGCGGTGCCTATTCTGGCGGCGTTTGGTCTGATGCGCATGGCCATCTCGGGCATGACCGGCGCGATCATCGTCTACGCGGTGTTGTCCTGGGTGTCGAGCCAGTCCGTCATGGCTGACATCATTGAGCGCCTGGTGGCGCCGTTGTTGATGCCGATTCGTCGCGTGCTGCCCTTGGTGGGCGGCATTGATTTGTCGCCACTGGTGCTGTTGGTGATCTTGCAGATTGCTGCCATCGTGCTGGGCCATCTGCAAGCGGCTGCACTCTTGATGGCTTAGCTGACGGCGTCAGCGCTTTGCCGCGTCAGCATGGCCAGTGTGTTGGCGATGATTTTGCGCAGTTCGCGGCGGTCACAAATCAAATCGACGGCCCCTTTGGTCTGCAAGAACTCGGCGCGCTGAAAGCCTTCGGGCAGCTTGACGCGCACGGTCGACTCAATCACCCGTGGGCCGGCGAAGCCAATCAAGGCCTTGGGTTCGGCAATCACCACGTCACCAATAAAGGCAAAACCGGCGCTGACGCCGCCCATGGTGGGGTCGGTCAGCACGCTGATGTAGGGCAGACCTTTTTTGGCCAGACGGGTCAGTGAGGCATTGGTCTTGGCCATTTGCATCAGGCTCAATAAGCCTTCTTGCATGCGTGCGCCACCCGTGGCGGTGAAGCAGACAAATGGCACTTTTTGCTCAATGGCGGTGTGTACACCACGCACAAAACGCTCGCCCACCACCGAGCCCATGCTGCCCCCCATGAATTCAAACTCGAAACACGCGGCCACCAGGCCAATGCCCATGACTGAGCCGCCCATGACGACCAGCGCATCGGTCTCGCCGGTGTTTTCCAGTGCTTCTTTCAGGCGTTCGGGGTACTTGCGGCTGTCCTTGAACTTGAGCGCGTCCACGGGCAGCACTTCCTGGCCAATTTCATAACGGCCTTCGTTGTCCAGAAAGGCGTTCAGGCGGGCGCGCGCGCCAATGCGGTGGTGGTGGCTGCAACTGGGACAGACATTCTGGTTTTGCTCCAGGTCGGTCTTGTACAGCACGCTGTCGCAGCTGGGGCATTTGATCCACAGACCTTCAGGCACGCTGCGCCGGTCTTCCGGGTTGGTGTGCTGGATTTTTGGGGGAAGCAGTTTTTCTAGCCAACTCATGTGTGTTCCTTGTTCCTGATTCGTTGGGGACAGAACTGGATCGTTGTGTATCACCGCGTTCTGTGCCTCAAGGTTTGTTGTGGCGGATTATGAATCCAGCGCGGTGCGGATGTCGCGTAGGAAATTTTCTGCGGTTACGGCGACCTTGTCGCGTGGCTGGTCGTCAATCAACTGGATCAGGCGGCTTCCAATCACCACGGCATCTGCCACCCGACCAATGGCTTTGGCCGTGGCCGCGTCGCGGATGCCAAATCCCACGCCAACAGGCACATGCACGTGCTGGCGAATGCGCGGCAGCATGGCCTCGACCGCACCGGTGTCGAGCGCACCCGAGCCGGTGACGCCTTTGAGCGACACGTAGTACACGTAACCGCTGGCAATGCGGGCCACTTGCTGCATGCGCTCATCAGTCGAAGTGGGTGCCAACAAGAAGATCAAGTCAAGGCCGTGGGCTTTGAGTTCAGCAGCGAATTCTTCGCATTCTTCCGGTGGGTAGTCGACGATCAGCACACCGTCCACGCCGGCAGCGGCGGCATCAGCCACAAACCCGCTTGCACCATCGGGGCGCGCGTGCTTCTGGTTGTAACGCTCCACCGGGTTGGCGTAGCCCATCAGCACCACGGGTGTGGTGGCGTCTTGCTGGCGAAAGGTTTGCACCATGGCCAGCACCTGCACCAGACCAACGCCTGCCGCGAGGGCCTTGTCGCCGGCTTTCTGGATCACCGGGCCGTCTGCACTGGGATCAGAGAACGGCACACCCAACTCAATCACGTCAGCGCCACCTTTGACCATGGCGTGCATCAGTTCGGGGGTGATGTCGGCAAACGGAAAGCCAGCGGTGACAAATGGAATCAGCGCCTTGCGGCCCTGGGCCTGCAGTTGCGCAAATGTCTCGGTGATGCGCGTGTGAGCGGGGGTGGCTTGGTTCATTTCACAACTTTCACGATGGCTTCGTCAGCGGCCAGGCTGCCCTTGACCGATTGACCTTGGCAGCTTGGGCGGCAAAAAAAGTCGGCATGGCTTAAATCGGCCACGGTTCCGATGTCTTTGTCGCCGCGGCCCGACAGGTTGACCAGAATCGACTGGTCAGTGCGCATGGTCTTGGCCAATTTCATGGCGTGGGCGATGGCGTGGCTGGATTCCAGCGCCGGGATGATGCCCTCGGTGCGGCACAGGTAATGGAACGCATCGAGTGCTTCCTTGTCGGTGATGCCCACATATTGGGCGCGGCCAATGTCGTTCAAAAACGCGTGTTCCGGGCCGACGCCAGGGTAATCCAGCCCGGCGCTGATGCTGTGGGTTTCTGTCACTTGGCCGTTGTCGTCTTGCAGCACGTAAGTGCGGTTGCCGTGCAGCACGCCCGGGCTGCCACGCTGGATGCTGGCGGAGTGTTTGCCGCTGTCCATGCCTTCACCTGCGGCCTCCACGCCGATGAGTTGCGTGGTTTCATGCTGGATGTAGGGGTAAAAAATACCCATGGCGTTCGATCCGCCGCCGACGCAAGCCACCACCACATTAGGCTGGCTGGTTTTGCAGCCTGCGGCCTGGAGCATCTCGGGCATCTGGATCAGGCATTCCTTGCCAATCACACTCTGAAAATCACGCACCATCATCGGGTAGGGGTGCGGGCCAGCCACGGTGCCGATGATGTAGAAGGTGTTGTCGACATTAGCCACCCAGTCGCGCATGGCTTCGTTGAGGGCGTCTTTCAGGGTGCGGCTGCCGCTGGTCACAGGCACCACGGTGGCCCCCAGCAGCTTCATGCGGTACACATTGGGGCTTTGGCGCTTGACGTCCTCACTGCCCATGTACACCACACATTCCAGCCCATAGCGCGCGCAAATGGTCGCGGTGGCCACGCCGTGCTGGCCCGCGCCAGTTTCGGCAATCACGCGCGGCTTGCCCATGCGTTTGGCCAGCATCGCCTGGCCAATGGTGTTGTTGATCTTGTGCGCGCCAGTGTGGTTCAAGTCTTCGCGCTTGAGGAAGATTTGCGCTCCTCCCATCTCGCGGCTGGTGCGGGCGGCGTGGTACACGGGGCTGGGGCGTCCGACAAAATGGGCCAGTTCGTAATTGAATTCAGCGACGAATTCAGGCTCGAACTGGTACTTGGCATAAGCCGCCTTAAGTTCATTGATGGCGTGGGTCAAGGTCTCAGAGGCAAAACTGCCGCCATAGATACCGAAATGGCCACGCGGATCGGGTTGTTGATAATCAAACATGATGGTATTTAATTAATAGCTACTTACACTTGTTTTTAAAGGGCTAGAGGCTAATTTGGTATAAATTTTAGGAGCCAAAGCTCAGATGCTTTGCAGCCTTGCGGAGGGTTCCGAAAGAGGCTTGCTTTGTTGGTCAGCACGGCGAACCGCTGCAACAAATTCATGGATCCTGTCGGGGTCCTTGATGCCTTTTTGGCCCGGCACCTCAACCCCTGAGCTGATGTCCACGCTGAGCGTTTTACAGCGCGGACGCACCTGATTGATGCCGTCGATCACGTTGGCAGCGGTTAGCCCACCACTCAAGACGAGGTGAGCGTTGACGTTTTGAGGAAGCAGTGACCAATTGAATGCGTGCCCGCCACCACCGTACCCGTCGACTTGTGCGTCGAGCAAAATGGCCTGAGCCTGTGAATAATCCTGAACGAATTTTAAGAGATCAAAGCTGTGCCCTGCTTCGCCCAAGGGAATACGCGCAGCACGCAAATAGGGGCGCTTTCCCTGCTCGCTGGCCGCCCAGCAATCAGCCGCTGATTCATCACCATGAAATTGAGCTATAGCCCCCGTAACATCTGCGCAAGCAGCTATTATTTTTGACGTACCTTCATTCACAAACAACAACACTGGCGTGACGAATGGCGGTAGTCGGCGGGCCAATTCGGCAGCCCGGGCCACTGACACATGGCGCGGACTTTTCTCAAAGAGCACAAAGCCAATGGCATCTACCCCGGCAGCGACCGCGGCGTCGACGTCTGATTCACGGGTCAGGCCGCAAATTTTGATGCGGGTGCGGCGCAGGGCAGGTGTGGCTGTCAACGGGATCGACGGTGAGGCGTGGGTCATGGCATTCCATCAAACAAAGGGGTTTGTTCTGGCAAACCCCAGCAAGGGTCGTAACGTGGGCCCAAAAAATACAGGCCATCGGGCGAAAACGTGGGGGCCGCTGCGTCGCGGTCACGCGCTGCCAGTACCTCGGTGACCCACTCGGGTGGACGACGTTGGTCACCCACAAGCAGCAGACAGCCCATCAGGTTACGAATCATGTGGTGCAAAAATGAATTGGCTTCAAATTCAAAGCGCCAGTACGCGCCACGGCGGCTGATGTCAATCCGCAGCAGGTGTTTGACTGGCGACAACGCCTGGCAGGCACTGGCGCGAAATGAGGTGAAATCATGCTCACCTACCAGCAACGCGGCGGCTCGCTGCATCAGTTCAAGGTTCAAAGGGCGGTGCACCCAACCCACGCGACCCTGGTCAATGCTGGGGCGCACGGGAGATTCCAGCAAGCTGTAGGCATAACGGCGCGACAGGGCGCTGGCACGGCAATGAAAATCCTTGGGGACCTGTTTGGCCCATTGCACAGCAATGTCGCGGGGCAGCAAGGCATTGGGTCCGCGTACCCAGGAGGCTTCCGGCCGGTTCACGGGGGTGTCGAAGTGCACGACTTGCATCAAGCCGTGTACGCCTGCATCGGTCCGTCCGGCGCACAAAGTCGAGATGCGCTGCGCCGCAAACTGGCCCAGCGCCTTTTCAAGCTGATCTTGTACCGTCTGTCGGGAGAGTTGGCTTTGCCAGCCTTGGTAGTGGCCGCCGTGGTAGCTGATGCCCAGCGCCAGTCTCACATGGTCTTGCCGGTCATCCACCATCCGTTTGATGCTTTACAGACTGTTGAGCGCACGTTGCGCTTTGGCCTTCATCTCGCCTGTGGCCTCGGAAATGACTTCTTCAATCAAGGCCCGCGCGCCATCGTCGTCACCGATGGCCTTGAATTCTTCGGCCAGTGCCAGCTTGGTTTCCAGCGGGTCATCGGCCATGTCGGGGAATGCGCCAGCCTGCGTGACAGGTTCATCATCGGGCTCTGATTTGAGTGGGCTGGCGGTATCGTTTGGATCGGCCAATTCACCAGTTTTGGTGGTGGCGAAATCGAGCGACAGTGAACCCAGGTCAAATTCCATCATGCCGGAATCGGCCGCTGGCTTTTCTTGAATCGATGGCACCGGGAGCACTTGGGTTTTGTCGAACGCATCGGAGTCGTTGTCAGCCTCCGTGGTCGGCATGGTGAAGTCAAGCTTGCCGAGGGCAGAATCAAGGGCGTCAAGCTCAAGGGGTTCAACAGGTTCAATGGTTTCTGGCACGGACCATGTCTCGTTATCTAACATGGTCAATGGCATCAGCCCGGTTGCGGCTTGCGCTGCCGTCAAACTGGGCGCCGATGCATCGATTTTTGCCAAGTCTGGTAAATCCGGCAAGTCTGGTTCATCAAGCGAAAAGTCGAGGTCCAGATCCAGGTCTGAAGTGCCTTCGGCAGGGCGTGTTGGTGGCGCGCTCAACGTGTGCTGGTCAGTCTCCAAATCGGGCAAGACGGAGTCAATGCTTGCCGGTCTTGTGGATACCGCTGTTTCGGCAAGTGGCTGACCGCCAGGCAGATAAAGCGCGTTGTCCGGATCCAGTGCAAGACCTTTCTCGCAAATTTGCTCCCATTCCTGGCCCATGCCATCGGTCAAATTGAAAGCAAGCGTGGCAATCGCTTCGAATGCCTTGGCATCCCGACGTTTGGCGTAAATCTCAAGCAGTTTCTGGTGAATGGCCAGCCGCTCGGGGCGTGTCCGAAGCGCGTCCTTCAAGATTTCTTCAGCCTGAAGGTCACGGCCATAGGCCAGGTAGACGTCGGCTTCTGCCACCGGATCGACGTCGTCCACGGCGTCAAGTTGGCTTGGTGAATAAATCATGGACGAACCCGTGGACGCATGGTCATTGGTGTCCACATTCTGACCACCACTGTTACCGAAAAATGATTCGGGTTGCAGCCGGCTTTCACCGAAAGTGCTGTCCTGTAACGCCGCTGCCTTGCGTTGTTTGGCTCTGTAGAAGCCAAACCCTGCGAGCAGGGCAATTAACCCCAACGCACCTGCAGGTACCAGCGGATCTTCCAGAAGGCCATCCACAAAGCTTGGCTCGTTGGACGGCGCTGGCAGGGCAGGTACGGCTTGTGACACTGGCTTGGCAGGTGCGGATGCGGGTGCTGATGCGACTGTGGTGGTGGACGCCACGACGGTAGCACTGGCTGCAACTGCTGCTGGCGCGACTGCCGAGGCTGCAGGCAGCTCCGGCTGCGGTGCAGCAGGCAAACCGGGCAGTGTCACCTGGGCGGGCTTGGCTTCAGATGCGGCTGCACCAGCACTTGAGGCGGCAGCGAGTTTGCTTAGGTCTTGCAGGTTCTTCGCCAGTTCTGCTGCGCGGTTGGCTGCTTCCTTGGCATTGCGGGACTGAGCCAACTGGTCTTCGCTGGCTTTGGCGGTGACCTCACCTTTGGACAAGGTCAGCTTGTCTGGTGTGGCCGCGCTTGGCTTTTTGTCTTCCACACTGGCTTGCAGCTTGCCAGTAACTTCCCGGCTGGCAGGTGTGACTTGTGTGGTGGGCGCACTGCTGGCCAATTTGCGACGGAATGCATTGAAGTCCGCGCTTTGCGCAATGATGATCTGTCTGGCTTGAGCCGGGGCTGTGGCCGTGGCTCCGGCCTCAGTGGGCAGTGTGACGAGCGCTCCTGCCTTCATCCGGTTCACGTTGTCACCAATAAATGCATCTGGATTGGCACGCAGCAATGCCACCAGCATTTGGTCCAACGAAACATTGGCTGGCTTGTTGACAGCCGCGATGCGCCCCGCGGTTTCGCCCGCTTTGACAACGATTTGTTGCTTCTCGGGGGCATCTTGTCGTGCCTGCGGTTTGGCTGCAGCTGCGGGTTTGACATCGGTTACCGGGCTTGGCGCTGCAGGAGTGGCTGTGCGCGCAGGCATTGCGGGTTGGGCCGGTGCTGGCAGAGGTGCTTGCGCTGGCGTAATGACTGTTGCGCCAGGGTTGCGCAAACTTGGTGGATCAAACAGCATGGTGTAGTCGCGCACAATTCGCCCGGTGCTCCAACTGGCTTCAAGGATCATGTCCACAAACGGCTCGTTGATGGCGCGGTCGCTGATGAGTCTGAGGTAGGCCCGGCCGTTGGCTCGACGCTGCAGGGTGGCTTGCAAGCTGGTCATGGCCGCGTTGTAGTCCAGCCCCGCTGTTTTGAAAGCTTCTGGTGGCGCGACCCTGGCATTGAGCGTGGCGGCTTCTTCCGCGTTGATGTCCAAAATCTCAATTTCAGCTTTGAGTGGTTCACCCAGAGACGACTGAACATTCACGCGTCCCAAAGACAACGCATTTGCATGGGTTCCCCATAAACCCATAAGCGCAGCCGCCGCTATGGCGGTCAGTTGCCATCGTTGAGATTTAGCGATCAATTTGTCAACTCCTGTTTGGCGGCCGATGGTAGGCAGGCTGCAATGGGTGCGATTGGAAGGCATCTTGGATCATTTAAAAGTACCATAACATCAACGGCTTAGCTTGACAAGTTAAGACGGTGTCTGAACTAAGTGCCATGTACTTTGATGGTGCAAAGTCGCAATTCTATGTTGTAGAGCTGCAACGGCCTGCCGCTCTCCGTGAAGAGAGGGGCAGGCCGTCAATGTGGGTATTGGCAGACTATGCCTGCAACAAAATCCGTAGCATGCGCCGCAGTGGTTCTGCGGCACCCCACAGCAATTGGTCGCCAATGGTGAAGGCGCCTACATACTCCGGGCCCATGGCCATTTTGCGGATGCGGCCGACCGGAATGGTCATGGTGCCTGTGACCGCCACGGGGGTCAGGTCACGTATGGTGTCTTCGCGGGTGTTGGGTACCACTTTAACCCAAGGGTTGTCCGCTGCGATCATGGCCTCAAGGTCGGCCACAGGCACGTCCTTTTTCAGCTTGAATGTGAGCGCCTGGCTATGGCAGCGCATGGCACCGACACGCACACAGAAGCCATCCACGGGAACGGCAGCAGAATTAAATCCATCACCCATGCCAAGAATTTTGTTGGTTTCCGCCATACCCTTCCATTCTTCCTTGCTCATGCCATTGCCGAGATCCTTGTCGATCCAGGGAATCAGTGAGCCACCCAGAGGCACACCAAAATTGGCAGTTTCGGCAGATGTCAATGCACGTTGTTTGGCAATCACTTTGCGGTCGATTTCCAGAATGGCACTCTTTGGATCGTTCAGCAGGGCTTTGACTTCGGCATTCAGCGTGCCATATTGGGTGAGCAGTTCGCGCATGTGCTGGGCACCGCCGCCGCTGGCTGCCTGGTAGGTTTGTGTGCTCATCCACTCGACCAGACCGGCCTTGTAGAGAGCCCCGACGCCCATCAACATGCAACTCACGGTGCAATTGCCTCCGACCCAATTTTTGCCGCCCTTGGAAAGGGCACTCTGGATCACGGGCATGTTGACCGGGTCCAAAATAATGACGGCGTCTTTTTCCATGCGCAGGGTGGACGCCGCGTCAATCCAGTGACCCACCCAGCCAGCAGCGCGCAACTTTGGGAACACCTCGGTGGTGTAGTCGCCACCCTGGGCACTGATGATGATGTCGCAGCGCTTGAGCGCGTCAATGTTAAAGGCGTCTTGCAGAGTGGTTTCGTTTTTGGCCAATGCGGGCGCTGTGCCACCTGCATTTGACGTTGAGAAAAAGATGGGTTCGATCAACTCGAAGTCACCTTCAGCCTGCATGCGGTCGATCAGAACCGAGCCCACCATGCCACGCCAGCCCACCAAACCTACCAAATTTCCTGCTTTCATCCCGTTTCCCTTTCAAGTGGTTAATTCAATTTTTACCCGGTTGTGTGCACCAGATGGCATGACCTGCTATTTCAGAGCTTGGACCACAGCGTTGCCCATTTCCAGGGTACTGACGCGTGTCGTGCCAGTGCTGAAAATATCTGTCGTGCGCAGGCCCTGTGCCAAGACCGCTTTCACAGCGGTTTCAATGCGGTCAGCCGCTTCAGCCTGATCCAGACTGAAACGCAGCATCATGGCCGCGCTCAAAATGGTTGCCAGCGGGTTGGCGATGTTTTTGCCTGCAATATCAGGCGCACTGCCATGGCTCGGTTCAAACAAGCCCTGGTTGTTGGCGTTCATCGAGGCCGAAGGCAGCATGCCAATCGAACCGGTGAGCATGGAGGCTTCATCACTCAGAATGTCTCCAAACATGTTGCCAGTGACAACCACGTCAAATTTCTTCGGTGCGCGTACCAGCTGCATGGCTGCGTTGTCCACGTACATGTGATCCAGTGCAATGTCAGGGTACTGCAGGCCGACTTCGGTGACGATGTCTTTCCAGAACTGGAAGGTTTCCAGCACGTTGGCTTTGTCCACGCTGGTGACGCGGCCTTCCGAGCCCGCAGCCTTACGCTTGCGTGCGGCCTGGAATGCCACATGGGCAATGCGTTCGATTTCGGGACGGCTGTAACGCATGGTGTCAAATGCTTCTTCTGCGCCGGGGAAGTGACCGTCTACGGCGATGCGCCGGCCACGGGGTTGGCCAAAGTAGATGTCACCGGTCAGTTCACGGATGATCAGAATGTCCAGACCCGCGATCAGTTCAGGCTTCAGGCTGGAGGCTCCCACCAGTTGCTCGTAGCAAATGGCCGGGCGAAAGTTGGCAAACAGCCCAAGGTGCTTGCGCAACCCCAAAATGGCTTGCTCAGGGCGCAGCGGGCGGTCCAGCGTGTCGTACTTCCAGTCCCCTACAGCGCCAAACAGTATGGCGTCGGCTTCTTTTGCCAATTTCAAAGTGGATTCAGGCAGAGGATGGCCATGCGCCTCATAGGCAGCACCGCCGACCAAACCACTTTCCATTTCAAACTTCAAATCCAGCGCTTGAAGCACCTTGACGGCTTGCGCAACGATTTCGGTGCCAATCCCGTCGCCGGGTAATACTGCAATTTTCATTGTCTTGTTCGCTATTAATAATATAGCTGCTTACGCAAGCATGGTGTGGGCTAGCCACGGTTTTTTAATCAAACGCTGAGCCTCAAAGGCTTTGATCTTGTCGGCATGACGCAAGGTCAGGCCAATATCATCGAGACCGTTTAGCAAACAGTATTTGCGAAATGCCTGTACTTCAAAAGGCAGCTCATCAGCGTTGGGTTTAATGACGACCTGGCGCTCAAGGTCAATCGTCAATGCATAGCCGGGGAAGGCTGCAACCTCGTCGAACAGTTGTGCCACCTGCATTTCCGTCAACACAATGGGCAGTAAGCCGTTCTTAAAGCTGTTGTTAAAAAAAATGTCGGCATAGCTGGGGGCAATGATGGCACGAAAGCCAAATTGGTCGAGCGCCCAGGGTGCGTGCTCACGTGACGATCCGCAGCCAAAATTTTTGCGCGCCAACAAAATGGATGAGCCTTGAAAACGCAGCTGATTCAGCACAAAGTCAGGGTTTGGCTTGCGACTCAGTGGGTCTTGACCCGGGTACCCCGCGTCCAGATAGCGCCACTCGTCAAACAGGTTTTGACCGAATCCGGTTTTGCGAATGGATTTTAAAAATTGCTTGGGGATGATGGCATCGGTGTCGACATTTTCCCGATCCATTGGGGCGACCAAGCCCTTGAGTAAGGTGAATTTTTGCATGGTGAGGAGTTAATTTTTCTTGACCGCACCTTCAATCGAAGAGCCTGCTTTTTGCAGGTCCTGGCCCACGCCTTTGACTGTGTTGCAGCCTGTCAGAGCGACCAAGCCCAGCACCACAAGCCATGTTCCGACTAATTTCATGAATCGCTCCTTGATTGAGGCTTATACAAATTTTCTTACATCGACAAAATGGCCGTGAATGGCCGCTGCGGCCGCCATGGCCGGGCTGACCAGATGGGTGCGACCACCGGCGCCTTGGCGGCCTTCAAAGTTGCGGTTGCTGGTGGACGCACACCGCTCCCCGGGCTCAAGCCGGTCTGCATTCATGGCCAGGCACATCGAGCAGCCGGGCTCGCGCCATTCAAAACCAGCAGCGCGAAATATTTCGTGCAGACCCTCTCGTTCGGCCTGTTCCTTGACCAAACCAGAACCGGGCACCACCATGGCCAAACGGATGTTGGGCGCAATTTTTCTGCCCAGGGCTTTCACCACCGCGGCGGCTTCGCGCATGTCTTCAATACGACTGTTGGTGCACGAGCCAATGAACACCTTGTCCACATACAGGTCGTTGAGGGCTTTGCCGGGTTCCAGCGCCATGTAGTGGAGCGCACGCTCAATGGCGCCGCGCTGGTTGGCGTCCTTTTCGCGATCGGGGTCAGGCACCCGGTCATTGATGCCTAGCACCATTTCAGGTGACGTGCCCCAAGTGACTTGTGGCACCAGTTGGGCTGCATCCATGTCAATGACGACATCAAAATGCGCGTCAGGGTCCGATTGCAGGGTTTTCCAGTAAGCCACGGCTTGGTCCCACTCCACTGCGGCGGCGGCCTCATTTGCTGCGTTGTGGCCAGGGGCCAGGGGGCGCCCTTTGACGTATTGAATGGTTTTGTCATCCACTGCCACCAGGCCCGCGCGTGCACCGGCTTCAATCGCCATGTTGCAGACAGTCATTCGACCTTCCATGCTGAGTGCACGGATGGCAGCACCACCAAATTCAATGGTGTAACCGGTGCCCCCAGCCGTACCAATTTTCCCGATGATGGCCAGCACTATGTCTTTGCCACCGCAGCCGCGGGGCAGCAAGCCTTCGACACGGACCAGCATGTTCTTGGCTTTTTTCGCCAGCAGGGTTTGCGTGGCCATCACGTGTTCGACCTCACTGGTGCCAATGCCATGGGCCAAAGCACCAAAGGCGCCATGGGTTGAGGTGTGAGAGTCACCGCAAACAACCGTCATACCTGGCAGTGTGGCGCCATTTTCCGGGCCAATGACATGCACGATGCCTTGGCGGCGCGACATGAAAGGGAAGTAAGCGGCAGCGCCAAATTCCTTGATGTTGGCATCGAGTGTCAGCACCTGTTCTTTGCTGGTGGGGTCAGTGATGCCGTCATAACCGAGTTCCCAACCCGTGGTGGGGGTGTTATGGTCTGCCGTGGCAACGATAGAACTGACACGCCATACCTTTCGTTTGGTCTGACGAAGTCCTTCAAACGCCTGAGGACTGGTGACTTCATGCACCAAATGGCGGTCAATGTAAAGCAGGGCAGTGCCGTCGTCTTCAGTGTGGACGACGTGTTCGTCCCAGAGTTTGTCGTAAAGAGTGCGTCCCATTGCGGTTCCTTGGTAAGCCAATGATTTTAAACGGCTAGATGGCGTCGACTAAACACAAACAAAAAAACCCGCCGGTGTTGCCAGCCGGCGGGCTTGTCAGGTGCGGCTGTGATTAACGTTCAGCAACCGGCTTGACGTTGCGGGCGACAGAACCTGTGAACAATTGGCGCGGGCGTCCAATTTTGTACTCTGGGTCACTGATCATTTCGTTCAACTGCGCAATCCAGCCCACGGTACGGGCCAAAGTAAAGACACCAGTGAACAAATTCACCGGGATACCGATCGCGCGCTGCACGATGCCGGAGTAGAAGTCCACGTTGGGGTAAAGCTTGCGCGACACAAAGTAATCGTCTTCCAATGCAATCTTCTCAACTTCTTTGGCCAGTTTGAACAGTGGGTCGTTTTCCAGACCAAGTTCAGCAAGCACCTCGTTACAGGTTTCCTGCATGAGGGTGGCGCGTGGGTCGTAATTTTTGTAAACCCTGTGGCCGAAGCCCATCAGCTTCACTCCGGAGTTTTTGTCTTTGACCTGCTCCATGAACTGGCCCACCTTGGCGATACCGCCCTGGCGCTGAATGTCTTCCAGCATGTTCAGGCAGGCTTCGTTGGCACCGCCATGGGCTGGGCCCCACAGGCAGGCCACACCAGCCGCAATCGCTGCGAACGGGTTGGTACCAGACGAGCCGCACAGACGTACGGTAGAAGTCGAGGCGTTTTGCTCGTGATCAGCGTGGAGAATGAAAATGCGGTCCAACGCGCGCTCCAGCACTGGATTGACCTTGTACTCTTCACAAGGTGTGCCAAACATCATGCGCAAGAAATTACCGGCGTAGCTCAGGTCGTTTTGCGGGTACATGTAAGGTTGACCGACGCCATACTTGTAGGCCATGGCCACCAGGGTGGGCATTTTGGCAATCAGGCGGATGGCCGCAATTTCACGGTGCTCAGGGTTGTTGATGTCTGTGCTGTCATGGTAAAACGCAGACAGTGCACCCACCAAGCCAGTTAGCACAGCCATCGGGTGGGCATCACGGCGGAAACCACGCAGGAAAAACTGCATCTGCTCATTGACCATGGTGTGGTTGATGACGAGCTTGTGGAAATCTGCCCGCTCTTGCACCTTGGGCAACTCGCCCTTGAGCAGCAAATAACAGGTGTCAAGGTAATCACACTGCGTTGCGAGCTGTTCAATGGGGTAGCCGCGGTACAACAGTTCACCCTTGTCACCGTCAATGTAAGTGATGGCAGATTGGCATGAAGCTGTTGACAAGAAGCCAGGGTCATACGTGAACATGCCGGTTTGGCCATAGAGCTTGCGGATGTCAATCACATCAGGGCCAACGGTGCCTTGGTAAACCGGCAAATCTACGCTGGGGCTGCCGTTACTGAACGACAGGGTGGCTTTATTCTCAGCTAGCTTCATATTGACCTTTCGGGTGGTTCTTTCAACATACTTAAAACTTCGCAGATTTCGTCCTGAATCAGATTGGCATCAACTTGGGTTAAAGTTTTGCGCCCAAGGTGCAAATCAAGCAGGTCTGAATCGCTTAATTCCATTAGAGCGTTCAGACCTTGCGCCTGCTTGACAGTAAGCGTAGATTCAAACCGATTGAAAAAGCGCGCGATAAAAATATCGTTCTCGAGCAAGCCGCGACGGCAACGCCACTTGAGCTTGCTCAAGGCTCTTTCGTCTATCAACTCGTCGGCTGCATCCATGCTGGGTGTGTGCATACAGGCGCTGTCAGATGGCGCGGCGCACCATCAATTCCTTGATCTTTCCGATGGCCTTGGTGGGATTCAAGCCTTTCGGGCAGACATCCACACAGTTCATGATGGTGGTGCAGCGGAACAGTCGGTAGGGGTCCTCAAGGTTGTCCAGGCGTTCGCTGGTTGCCTCGTCACGGCTGTCAGCGATGAAGCGGTAAGCCTGCAACAAGCCGGCCGGACCGACAAATTTATCAGGGTTCCACCAGAACACCGGGCAGCTGGTGGAGCAACTGGCGCACAGAATACATTCGTACAAGCCGTTGAGCTCTTCGCGTTCTTCCGGGCTTTGCAGACGCTCTTTTTCTGGCGGACGGGTGTCGTTGACCAGGTAGGGTTTGATCGAATGGTATTGTTTGAAGAACAAGGTCATGTCGACGATCAAATCCCGCACCACCGGCAAGCCGGGCAGAGGCTTGAGAACGATGGTGTCTGGCAGCGTGCGCATGTTGATGAGACATGCCAAGCCATTCTTGCCATTGATATTCATCGCATCCGAACCACAAATGCCTTCTCGGCATGAACGTCGATACGAGAGCGTGGGATCGAGCGCCTTGAGTTTCACAAGCGCGTCGAGCAACATGCGTTCGCTGCCATCGAGTTCGAGCTCAAGCGTTTGCATGTAGGGTTTTGCGTCGTTATCGGGGTTGTAACGGTAAATTTGAAAGGTACGTTTTGCCATGGTGTGCTTTCTGGTTCGACTGGATTCAGGAGGTCGAGAATTGGGCTGGACTTAGAAGGTGCGAACCTTGGGCGGAATAGATTCCACGGTCAGTGGTTTTAGGTTCACGGGCTTGTAGCTCAGGCTGTTTGTGGCACTGTCCCACAAGGTGTGCTTAAGCCAGTTGACATCATCGCGACCCAATGGGCTGGTGGCGTCGTCAGCAGGGCGGTCGTAATCCATGACACTGTGCGCACCACGGCATTCGTGTCGTGCTGCAGCAGACACCATGGTGGACTGAGCTACCTCAATCATATTTTCAACCTCAAGCGCTTCAATACGCTCGGTATTGAAGATCTGAGATTTGTCGGTCAGTTTGATTTTGCCGACACGCTCACGCAATTTGGCAATTTTTTCAACCCCTTCATCCATGCTGGCTTGTGTGCGAAACACGCTGGCATGTTGCTGCATGGCATCGCGAATGTCACCAGCAACGACCTGTGCGTATTCTCCTGTTGTGGCTGTGTCCAGGCGGTTCAGCCTTTGCAGGGAAATGTCTGCCGCGTTTTCCGGTAGCGGTTTGTGTTCTTTGTTCTTGTTGTTGTACTCGATGATGTGCAGACCCGCAGCGCGTCCGAACACCACGATGTCCAGCAACGAGTTGGTACCCAGGCGATTGGCGCCGTGCACACTGACACATGAACATTCGCCGACAGCGTACAAACCGTTCACAACGTTCTGTGAGCCATTGCTGCCTGGCACAACCACCTGACCACTGATGCTGCTGGGTATGCCACCCATCTGGTAATGGTTGGTAGGAATCACTGGAATGGGTTCCTTGGTGATGTCAACGTTGGCAAAGTTGTGACCAATCTCTTGAACACTGGGTAAACGCAACGCGATGGTGTCGGCACCCAGGTGCGTCATGTCCAGATTGATATAGTCCTTGTTGGGCCCGCAACCACGCCCTTCCTTGATTTCCTGATCCATGCAGCGTGACACAAAGTCGCGCGGTGCCAAATCTTTCATTGTGGGGGCGTAGCGCTCCATGAAACGCTCGCCATTGCTGTTGCGCAAAATGGCGCCTTCGCCACGGCAACCCTCGGTGAGCAATACACCAGCGCCAGCCACACCCGTTGGGTGGAACTGCCAGAATTCCATGTCTTGCAGCGGAATGCCTGCGCGTGCCGCCATGCCCAGCCCGTCGCCAGTGTTGATAAAGGCGTTGGTGGAAGCGGCGAAGATACGGCCAGCACCACCCGATGCCATCATCACGCTCTTGGCCTGCAGAATGTGCACTTCACCACTTTCCATCTCAAGGGCGGTGACGCCGACCACGTCGCCTTCTGCATCACGAATCAGGTCAAGTGCCATCCATTCAACGAAAAAATTGGTGCGCGCCTTGACGTTTTGTTGGTACAGGGTATGCAGCATGGCATGACCTGTGCGGTCAGCCGCGGCGCAGGCCCGCTGAACTGGTTTTTCACCGTAATTGCTGGAGTGGCCACCAAATGGACGCTGGTAAATGGTGCCGTCCGGG
Source organism: Burkholderiales bacterium (assembly GCA_038207945.1). Lineage (GTDB taxonomy): Bacteria > Pseudomonadota > Gammaproteobacteria > Burkholderiales > Burkholderiaceae_C > Rhodoferax. Next base: position 6,807 of record JBBQZG010000034.1, on the reverse strand, counting down.
TTACGGTCAAACGGCATGCCAAAGTGTTCAAGTTCGTAGACCACCTTGGGGGCCTCGCGGCACATGAACTCGATGGCGTCTTGATCGCCGAGCCAGTCAGACCCCTTGATGGTGTCGTAAAAATGGTAGTGCCAGTTGTCTTCAGCCATGTTGCCCAGACTGGCGCCAATTCCACCTTGCGCTGCCACAGTGTGTGAGCGTGTTGGAAACACTTTGGAGAGAACGGCGACGTTGAGCCCTGCGTTGGCAAGTTGAAGCGACGCGCTCATGCCAGCGCCGCCAGCGCCGATGATGACGACATCAAATTTGCGCTTGGTAAGTTTCGAGGTTGCGGTCATGATAAATATTTGTCTGAGTTATTTGAGAGTGCACGCCTGCGCAGCGGGTGGCTGGCGCACAAGGCCGTGAGTTTTGAGTCCGACGACCTTACAGGCGCCAAAGGGCTTCAATAGCGCCACCGGTGCAGGCGACCAGCCAGGCGATGGCAAACACGTGCATCACAAAACGCACTGCATAAGGCTTGACGTAATCCTGAAAAATATTACGCATGCCAACCCAAACGTGAAACAGCATGGAAAGCAACACGAGAAAGGTCAGTGATTTCATCCATTGCGGGGAGAAAATACCGGCCCACAGTTCATAACCAATTGGGCCTTTGGTGAAGATCAGCTGTGCCAGCACCAGTAGCGTGAAAAGTGCCATGAGGACGGCAGTGACGCGTTGCGCGAGCCAGTCGCGCATGCCATAGTGAGCTCCGACAACCGTGCGATGTGATCCGTAATTGACAGACATAAGTTGCTCCTGAATTTAGTAGAGACCGAACAGCTTGGCGGCCAGCACCAGCGTCAAGGTAAGGGTGAGGACTAGGACCACAGCGGCGGTCTGACGACCAAAATCTTTTGAGACGTGCTCATGGTGGGTGTCCATCCAGAGGTGGCGCATGCCTGCGATGAAGTGGTGCAGGCTGGCCCAGATCAAGCCCAGCACCACCAGTTTCCAGACAAAACCCGGGAGCCCCAACATACCCACATTAAATGCCGCCTTGAACTTCAGGAATGAAATCTCAGAAGATATGGAGTTGTCGAACATCCAGATGATGAAGGGCATCAGGAAAAACATGATGGCACCGCTGACGCGGTGCATGCCCGAAGCCAGGGATGCAAGTGGCCATCGGTAGCTGATGAGAGATGCGCCATCGATGTTGCGGAACTCGGGACGTTTTTTTGCTGTGCTAGCCGCTGATTCAGACATACGTTGCTTTCTATGTTTCGAGTAACTGCTTGGTAACCAGTGAATGCTGATCACCCTTTAAATTCTATTGCAATGCCGCATGGATATCACGCGATTGCCGTTAGGGTTGGGTATTTTTGTCGGCTCAAAAGACAGGTTCCTGCGCTAAAAAGTTGCATCTACACCGGAAACTAGCCCAATCTGACATGAGGGTTACAAAGAACTTAATTTTTCAGCCCAATGTGTTGTGATAGTGGTGGGTCTCCGTACGGTAGCAGCCACGACGCAGCTCCATCGGTTCATCGCGGTAGGTATAGGCGATGCGCTCGACGCTTAACAGAGGGGTGCCTTGTTTCACGTTCAGCAGCTGCTCATGGATGTCAGACGCGGGAATTGCCCGTATTTTTTCTTCGGCGCGCACCATGCGTACGTTGAATTCTGTTTCAAACAGGGCATACATGGGGCCCTGATAGTTGGCCAATCGTTCGGCAGTCAGTCCTTTGAACGGTGCCGCAGGAAGCCAGATATCTTCGAGAATGATAGGCGTGCCGCCAAAACTCAAAACACGCCGTGCCTGCAGAACCGTGTCGCCGGTGCGCAATGCGAGTGCCCTGGCCACATCAGCGCTGGCGCGACTGCGCCGACATTCGATGATGTCGCGTTGGGCGGGGCCTTCGCTGCCGCGTGTGCCGCTGTCGGGTACCAGTTTGAGGAAGCGAAATTGCACCTGTTGTTCAGCGTGAGTCGAGACAAAGGTCCCTTTGCCCTGGCGCCGCAGCAGGAGGTTTTCAGATGCAAGTTCGTCAATGGCTTTGCGCACGGTGCCTTGGCTGACCCTGAAGCGCGCCGCCAGTTCCATCTCGCTGGGGATGGCTTCACCGGGCTTCCACTCACCGGCCCGCAAGCTATTCAAAATGAAGCTTTTGATTTGCTGGTACAGGGGACTGAATGCAGGCGTGGAGTTGGGGGCTGATTGCCCGCCCATCTCCGGGGCCAACGAACTGTTGTCACTGATGATGTCAACGGACGATTGCATGGTGGGATGTCTCGCTTTTTGGCTTGCTGTCGTTTTTGCGAATCATATCTTATATAAGACATAAGACAAATTGACGAACTGCAGTTTTCCGGATTACACTTCAAAGGCTTTGCGGGTCTGGCTTTGCGCTTTGTGCCCCTCGGCCAATGAATTTTTCTTAACATTTTTGGAGATTCCACCATGAGCAAAAAACCCGTCCGTGTAGCCGTTACCGGTGCCGCAGGTCAAATTGGTTACGCCATTCTGTTTCGTATCGCTTCTGGCGAAATGTTGGGAAAGGATCAGCCAGTGGTGTTGAGTCTGTTGGAAGTACCTGTTGAAAAAGCCCAACAAGCCCTGCAAGGCGTCATGATGGAACTGCAAGACTGTGCTTTTCCACTGCTGGTTGGCATGGAAGCTCACAGCGACCCAATGACAGCGTTCAAAGACGTCGATTACGCGTTGCTGATTGGTTCACGTCCGCGTGGCCCAGGCATGGAGCGCGCCGAATTGCTGGCTGTCAATGCTGAAATTTTTACTGCGCAAGGCAAAGCGTTGAACGCTGTTGCCAGCCGTGACGTGCGTGTGTTGGTCGTTGGCAATCCAGCCAATACAAACGCCTACATCGCCATGAAAAGCGCCCCTGACCTGCCGCGCAAAAACTTCACCGCCATGCTGCGCCTGGACCACAACCGTGCCTTGAGCCAGATCGCTGCCAAAACCGGCAAGGCAGTGGCTGACATTGAGAAATTGACGGTGTGGGGCAACCATTCGCCCACCATGTACGCTGACTACCGTTTTGCCACAATCAACGGTGCCAGTGTCAAGGACATGATCAACGACCAGGACTGGAATGCCAACACCTTCTTGCCGACCGTTGGCAAGCGTGGCGCTGCCATCATTGCGGCACGCGGCGTGTCGTCAGCGGCCTCTGCTGCCAACGCGGCCATTGATCACATGCGTGACTGGGCTCTGGGCACCAATGGCAAATGGGTCACGATGGGTATCCCCTCTGATGGTCAATATGGCATTCCGAAAGACACCATGTTCGGTTTTGCCGTGACCTGTGAAGGCGGCGAATACACCGTCGTTCAGGATTTGCCAGTGGACGCATTCAGCCAGGAATGCATCAATAAGACGCTTAAGGAATTGCAGGATGAACAGGCGGGCGTGGCGCACCTGCTGTAAATATTGATCAGGCGCCAGGCACATGAGTCACCCGCGCGACGTTCTGCTGGGTTCTGCAGCAGCCACACCCTTGCCGGTGTGTGACCACTATTGTGGTGTCGAGGCGAGGATGGTCAAGAGCCTGGCTTTACAGGCTGAACTAGCGCAAGAGTACGGTGCCTGTGTATTTGATGTGACGCTGGATTGTGAGGACGGGGCGCCAGTTGGGGCTGAAGAAGACCACGCGTTGATGGTGCTAGCACTGGTCAATCAATTGCAGTCTGCTATCAAAAATGACGTGATTGAAGTTCCCGGGCGCGTCGCCGTGCGGGTGCATCCAGTCGATCACCCGGCGTTTGAACAAGATGTCGAGATTATTTTGGGTGGTGTCGCGCAAGCCCTGTGTCACGTCATGATTCCCAAGGTCGAATCAGTGAGTGAACTGGAACGTGCCTTGCAGTGCATTGACCGTGCCTCTGAGTCATCTGGGCGTCGTGAGGCCTTGCCAGTTCATGTGCTGATTGAATCGCCGGCGGCTGTCCAGTGTGTCGCGGACATCGTCGCTCATCCGCGAGTTCAGTCGGCCAGTTTTGGTTTGATGGATTTTGTCTCGGCCCATGGCGGTGCCATTCCTGCCTGTGCAATGGGCACATCAGCTAACAGCGCGCCGGAAGACCTTGACCAGTTCAGTCACCCCTTGGTGGTTCGCGCCAAGTTGGAGATTGCATCGGCTTGTCATGCATTTGGCAAAGTTGCATCTCACTGTGTAGTGACCGAATTCAGGAACCCAGCCGTGCTCAAAGCCGCTGCCAGAAGAGCATCACGAGCATTGGGGTATGGACGGATGTGGAGCATTCACCCTGACCAGATCCGTCCGATTCTTGCAGCCTTCGCTCCTGATGAGGTTGAGGTTGTGCGCGCCAGTCGTATTGTGTGTGCCGCACATGCGGCAAACTGGGCGCCCATATCGATCGACGGCACCCTGCACGATCGCGCCAGCTATCGTTATTTTTGGCAAACACTGGTGCGTGCACAGCAGACCATGCAGTTGCACCGGGATGACCCGGCACACGCATTTTTTCAATGATGCCGGTGTTCTCGAACTCTAAGGAAACCCAGCAATGACCACTCGTTTTTACGTGCCAGATTTAAGATTCGCTTTGCGAGTGGCGGGTCTGTGCGTTTTGGTCATTGCTGCACCCTCACTATTGGCCCAACCGAGCGCCACTAAGTCTGCAAAAAAGCCTGCCAAGGCTGTCGCCAAAAGCCGCGTTGAGTTGAAATCGGCTGCAAATCAAATGGCGACTGGCATCCGGGCAGCCGAGGCGGCGCTGTCGCCGACTGAATTGGCTATTGCGCAGCATGTCGAGTTGGGGCTGGTGGCATGTGAACTGGGTAACTCGGTGACTGTCACAGCGGATGCGGCCCGACCAGGTTTTTTTGATGTGACTGGCAAAAAGTTCCGTTTTCGCATGGTGCCGGTGGTTACCAGCACGGGCGCCATCCGATTGGAAGATACCAAGGCAGGAGCGGTCTGGCTTCAGTTGTCCAACAAATCGATGTTGATGAACCAGAAGACAGGGTCACGCCTGGCGGATGCGTGTGTCACGCCGGCACAGGCTGTGGTTGCCGCGGCCATGGAGAAGTCTCCACCCCCAGGTTTGCTGGATGGCGTTGTGGTGGCAACGCAACCCATCGTGCCGCGGCCCGGTGGTCCGTTGGCCGAGCCGTTGCCCAGTCTGGTGCCTGACCCATTGGCCGGTCCGTTGGCTGTCCCATTGCCTTGGCCGATACCCAGTCCGTTGCCCGGGCTGGTGGTCAATCCTTTGTCACCGACAGTTGTCCAATAGACTGGACTCCTGACCATCCCTTTTTTTACTGTTAGCTGTATTTTTTAGACTTAAAAGGAGTTCACCATGTTGCAAGCCTACCGTGCCCACGTTGCAGAGCGCGCCGCGCTCGGAATCCCCGCATTGCCGCTCACCGCCCAGCAGACCGCTGCGCTCATTGAGTTGTTGAAAAATCCGCCTGCTGGCGAAGAATCATTCTTGCTGGAATTGATCACCCATCGGGTGCCGGCAGGCGTCGACGATGCGGCCAAGGTCAAGGCAAGTTATTTGGCGGCGGTAGCGCATGGTGCAGAGGCATGCTCATTGATCAGCCGTGACAAGGCCACAGAACTGCTGGGCACCATGCTGGGTGGTTATAACTTGACGCCCTTGATTGATTTGCTCGACGACACAGCGGTCGCTGGCGTGGCTGCTGAAGCACTGAAGAAAACATTGTTGATGTTCGATCAGTTTCATGATGTCAAGGAAAAGGCCGACAAGGGCAATGCGCACGCTAAAGCAGTGTTGCAGAGCTGGGCAGACGCAGAGTGGTTCACAAGCCGTCCTGAAGTCCCCAAGAGCATCACCCTGACGGTGCTCAAGGTCACCGGTGAAACAAACACAGATGACCTGTCTCCGGCACCAGATGCCTGGAGCCGCCCTGATATACCGTTGCACGCGCTTGCCATGCTGAAAAACAAGCGTGACGGCATCACGCCTGAAGAAGATGGCAAACGCGGCCCGGTCAAGTTCATCGAAGACCTGCGTGCACGCGGCAACCTGGTGGCCTATGTAGGCGACGTCGTTGGCACGGGTTCGAGCCGCAAGTCTGCCACCAACAGTGTGTTGTGGTTCACCGGCGAGGACATTCCCTTTGTGCCAAACAAGCGTTTTGGTGGTGTCTGCCTGGGTGCCAAGATCGCCCCCATTTTTTACAACACCATGGAAGATGCCGGCGCCTTGCCGATTGAGCTCGATGTGAGCCAGATGAACATGGGTGACACCATTGAATTGCGCCCCTATGAAGGAACAGCCCTGAAAGACGGCAAGGTCATCGCCGAATTCAAGCTCAAGAGTGAGGTGTTGTTCGACGAAGTCCGCGCCGGCGGCCGGATCCCCCTGATCATTGGCCGAGGCCTGACCGCCAAAGCGCGTGAATCACTGGGTTTGCCGGTGTCAACGCTGTTCCGTTTGCCACAGAATCCAAAGGCAACGGGCAAGGGCTTTACATTGGCGCAAAAAATGGTTGGCCGCGCCTGTGGTCTGCCGGAAGGCCAGGGCGTGTTGCCAGGTACCTATTGCGAACCCAAGATGACCAGCGTGGGCTCTCAGGACACCACTGGCCCCATGACCCGTGATGAGTTGAAAGATCTGGCTTGCCTGGGCTTTAGTGCTGATTTGGTCATGCAATCCTTCTGCCACACTGCCGCTTACCCCAAGCCGGTCGACGTGAAAATGCACCATGAGTTGCCAGAGTTCATCAGCAACCGTGGCGGTATTCCGCTGCGTCCGGGTGACGGCATCATCCACAGCTGGCTCAACCGCATGTTGTTGCCTGACACCGTG
>JBBQZG010000033.1:0-25228 GCA_038207945.1 Burkholderiales bacterium | reverse complement strand
AACCGTTTGGTAGATACCCAGGAGCCGCGCACTGAGGTCACGGCCGACGGTAGCCTGCGTGTGGTTTTGCCGCAAGCTACCGCTGATGCCTACCGCGCCTATGCGGATTCAGGCATGCTCAGCGCCGCCCAAACGTATGAGCTGGGCGGCATGCAACTGCCTTATGTGGTGGAAGCGGCCGCCAATGCATTTTTTGCCAAAGCGTCGGTCAGCATCGGTTTTGGCATGCTGACCACCGGCAACGCCAATTTGCTCATGGCGCACAGCACACCGCTGCAGAAAGAGGTGTTTGCCAAAAACGAATTTTCTGGCCGCTGGGCGGGCACCATGTGCTTGAGTGAGCCGCAGGCGGGTTCGTCGCTAGGTGATGTGGCGACCCGCGCCGTGCCGGATGGGGCAGGCTTTGAGCAAGACCCATTGGGCCCGCGGCACCGGCTCACGGGCCACAAGATGTGGATTTCAGCCGGTGAGCATGAGCTCACCGAAAACATCGTCCACTTGGTGCTGGCCAAGATCCCAGCTGCCGACGGCAAGCTGCCAGCGGGTGTCAAAGGCATTTCGCTGTTCATCGTGCCCAAGTTTTTGCCGGTGCTGCCCGAGGGCGACGGCTCCAGAGATGGGCTTGCCGCGCTAGTCAAGCTGGGTGCACGCAACGACGTGGCCCTGGCCGGGCTTAACCACAAATGTGGCTGGCGTGGCACCACCAACACCCTGCTCAATTTTGGCGAAGGCCAGTATCCGGTCAACGGCAGTGCGGGTGCAGTGGGTTATCTGGTGGGTCAGCCCGGCAAGGGGCTAGCCTGCATGTTCCACATGATGAGCGAGGCGCGCATTGGTGTCGGCATGGCGGCCACCATGCTCGGGTATTCCGGGTATGAGGCGGCACTGGACTACGCCAAAACCCGCACCCAGGGCAGGGCGCTGGCCAACAAAGACCCTGGCAGCCCACCGGTGCGCTTGATCGAACATGCCGATGTGAAGCGCATGCTGCTGGCGCAAAAAACCTATGTGGAAGGGGCATTGGCGCTGGAACTCTATTGTGCCCGGCTGGTGGACGAGCAACACACCGGCACTCCCGAGGCCGCTGACGAGGCGCGCCTGCTGCTGGAGGTGCTGACCCCGATTGCCAAAAGCTGGCCCAGTGAATGGTGTCTGGAAGCCAACAGCCTGGCCATCCAGGTGCATGGCGGCTACGGCTACACGCGCGATTTTCCGGTCGAGCAGTACTGGCGTGACAACCGCCTGAACATGATCCACGAGGGCACCCACGGCATTCAGGCGATGGATTTGCTGGGGCGCAAAGTGCTCATGGAAGAGGGCAGAGGATGGTGCGTGCTGGCTGAGCGGATGCTGGCGACAGCCCATCGCGCTGATGTGCTGGCTGCAGAACTGGAAGCGTCGGCAGGTGAGGTTTTGCGCCAACAGGCCACCGCGCTGCGCGGTGCGCTCAAACAAGTGGGCAGTGCCACCCAAGCGGCCTGGGTCACCGCCAACCCGGCTGAGGCGCTGGCCAACGCCGTGCCCTACATGCAGGCCTTTGGGCACACTGTGCTGGCCTGGATTTGGCTTGATGTGGCACTGGCCTCGTTTGAATCAGATACTACGCAATCAATAGCTGCTAGACAAGGTAGGATAAAGGCTACAGCCTATTTCTACCACTATGAATTACCCAAGATCGGGGCCTGGCTGCAGGTGGTGGCAAGCCGCGATCTCACCTGCGCGGAGATGGCTGAAGGCGCATTTTGAGCCGGCGCGTTGGCGCACCAGCACATTGACCAAAGCCATGAAGATGGCTTTATAAAGTCACCACCAGCGGCTGTTCAGGGTCGGTGTTGTAGTGGCTGGAGAAGTGTTGTTCCCGCTGCAACTCCTTTGATTGCCATGCCCGGTTGCGGTCAGTCAGGTAGTTGAAGTAGAGCGCCGGTTGGTCGTGAACCGAGTGGCTGATCACCCGACTCACGGCTTCCTGGTCAGGATGACCAAACTGCGCACCGTTGGTGCTGAACAGGAACCGGGGGGCGTCAATCAAGGTCATCAGTTCATCGTTGATGTTGCTTTTGCTGCCATGGTGGGCTATTTTGACGGCATCCACCGTCAGCCGTTTCAGCCCGCGTGCCTTGAGCAAGCGTTGCAGTGAGGCACACACTGCATCAGGGTGTGCGTCGGCCAAAAACAGGCAACTTTTGCCAGCGAACTCCGCCAGGAACGCAATGCTGGAGCCGTTGGCTGCCGAATTGTCAGGCTTGGACTGCTTTTGCAGCAGGGCATCGAGGTCGGGTGAGCCACCTAACAGGCCTTGCCCCGGCAGGTAGCGCTTTTGCGTGGCCAGTAACGCCCACGCGGCCTCCAGGTCGCCGGGTTCCATGGCGGTGCCGATGTCTTTGCGCCAGGCATCACGCATCTTGTTCAGTTTGGACATGGTGGGTGACAGCAGGGTGAGCTTCATGCCACCGGCCAGTGTGCACTCGGGCAAGGGCTTGTCATCTTGCACCACCACCGCTGCGCCACCAAACGCGCCGTTCCAGCAACCGGCATCAAGTCGGCGGGATAGCAAGGCACTGAAATACTCCCCTTGTTTGCCACCCAGCAGGCCGTGTGCCTGCTCCAAGTGGCGCCAGCCGTTGAACCAGACATCCTTGACCACAAAGGGCCACGGTTTGGGGTTGGCAAAAAGCCGCACCAAACCGTCCACGTGATCGGTGTCGACATGGCTGAGCACCATGAGTTCAAAGCGCTTGTCACCCGCAGGCAAAGCGTTCAGACGCTGTTGCAGCGCTGAAAACGCACCGATGGGGCCGCCGTCAATCAGCATGCGCCGGGTGCGTCGGGCATCGCCGTATTCCACCAGCAGGCAGTCGCCATGCAGGGCTGGCAGCATTTCCACGCGCATGAATGGGTCAGGCATACATCCTCCTACCGATTATGAAAGCCGCCAGTCGGCATCGCCAAAAGCCACCACGCACAAGGCCATTGGCACACTCTCCAGCAAGGCCGCGCGCTTGGCGTCGCGGATCACTTCACCAATGCGCAGCTTGCCCGGTTCGCCGGGCTGGATCAGCCGCGCCACAATGGCCTCGCCCACGCGCACGGCGTGTGCGCCAAACACTGTGGCAATGGTGCACACCACGACTGCCGCGCCGGCCTGGCGAAAGAACCGGATATGGCTGGAATAATCCTGCGCTGTACCCGCCACATCGCAGCCCAGCAAAAAGACCAGGGGAGGGGGATGCTGTGGCTGGTGGACATAGTCGGCCGGCAAGTCCAGCGTGTACAGCTTGTCGCCCCCTATCTCCAGCAGCACATCTTCTTCCTTGCCTTCGTTGTGCGGGAACGCGACCAGCATCGCCGGATGTGTCGCCCGGACGGTGGCAAGCCATTCGTCCCAGTCTTTCACCACCGGCACCATGCTGCCCATCTTGGCACTCAGCAGGGTCACAAGTGCCGCGACTTCCGCGTTGTCAACTTCCTGACTATGGCCGATCAGCGCGCCTGCGCTGAGGTCCAACTGGTCACGACCCTCCAGCGCTTCCGCCTGAATCGCCACCGCAGACTCCGGCGTGGTGACGGCCTGGTTGTCAAACATGTGGCGCTCAATCACCTTCTTGAGGCCCCAGAAGCCCATCGGGCACATATAGGCACGGGGCTTTGTCGCCCGTGCGCAGTTGCCTGGGCAGCGACCCGTTTCAAGTGCTTGCCGGTGCTGCGGGCACACCGTGGCGTCGGGGTCAGGGGCGTTGAAGTCGTACATGAACTCCAGTGGCACCACCGCATCCAGCCGGGCGCTGACAACCTGCAGGTAGGTCACGGATTCATCACCCACATCGAACCCGTCGGTGGCAAACCGTTTGAACTGGTCGCGGTACAGCAGCGAGTAAAGATTGGCACCCACGCGCGCGAGTTTCACCAACAGCGCCGGGTTTTCGCCCTGGTCCAGTCCGTCACCATAGTCGGCCACGCTGAGTGCCACCGCAGAAATCAGATCGTTGATCTTTCGCACGGGTTGCTCAATGCTTTGCAAATTGGTGGCCCAGGCGCGCTGGCCGACCACGCCTGTCAGCAAGGGCTCACCCGTGTGGCTGTGGTTGAGTACCACGGCCATGTCAAACTGGCGGCGCTTGCCCAAATCAGACCAATCGTGGTGGACCTGGGTCTCGTCATCGAGCGTGATGCCAGATTTACTCTGGGACGGGATTTTCTGTGACAGCACGACCTGTGTGTGTAACAGCACCGTCTGCAGCACGCGCCCGCGGTGCAGCACCGTCATGCGGCCTTCAAATTTCCCCGGTGTGCGTGGTGTGAAGACGAAGCTGGCCACGCTGCTGTTGCGGTCCCGCCGGGGCGGTAAAAGTATCTCTGCCAGCAGCGGTTGGTCAAACTGGCGGGGCTCATGAAAGACCACTTGCAGCCGGTGCGCGCGACGACTTTTAGGCAGCTTGTCCTCAGGGAATATCCCTGGTGCCGCGATGCTGTCGTCCCGTTTGGGTCCGATCCACACCTGAACCATGACGGGCTGGCCGACGCTGTAACCCACCCGTTCTTCCACAAACTCTTCGGCCAGCTTGCGAAAACTCTTCTGCTGCAAATAACGTGGCATCGGCTCGTCGCGCTCGGCCCTGGCTTGTGCATCGCCAAGGCTGCGGCTCAACTCAGACACGGCCGCTGCTTCACCACTTTCGCTGTCAAAGCGAAAGCTGATTTTTGCAGCGTCAATCGCATCGGCGAGGTCGACCGACATTGCGGCGCCTGCAGGCTCAGGTGGCTGCGCCCGCGCGGACCTGCTCACGCTGACAGAGCGCATAGCAATGTGGGGCAAGCCCAGGCGCTCGAACGAACGTGTGGAGAGCTTCACTTCGGTCTTTGGTGGCAGGCGACGCAGCCGCTGGGTGACACGGGCCACGGTGGTGTCCAGGCGGCTGAGCGACAGCAAATCGCGATTGAGCAGCAGCAACACCCCAGGGCGAAACGCCTGCGTCAGGGCCACATCAATCGTCTTGTTGTGTGTGAGTTCATTGGCCGCCTGCATCAGGCGTTGGGCGAATTCATGCGGCGAACCGTCCGGCTCAAGCACTGCCAGACCTTCCGCAGACACCCTGGCTGCCAGTGCGCGCAGCAACGGCTCGGCAGTGCCGGCCGAGTCGGCGCCAAGACCTGCAACCAGCACCAGACAGCAGCGCAGGCGCAGACCACTGGCCAGCACCCGACCCAACGCATCGCTGGCGCCCGCGCTGATGAGCAACACCTCAACACGTGGCTGGTCACGACTGGCAATACCAAAGTGGTAGGGCCAGGTTGGCGGAAATTCCTGCTGCAGCAGGGCAAGCGTGCCAGCCAGCGGGTCATCAGGCAGCGTTGCGATGGTGAACGGCCAGTGCCAGTCGGTGCGGCCATCCGCGGTAAAGGCGTCTGCCAGATAAACACTGGCGGCACCCACTTCATGACGTGTCAGCCAGGCCATCAGCGCCAGCGTCTGGCCGCTAGTGGCGGGCTTGCTTTGCACTGCAAGCCGCAACCCTTGCCAATTCGTGGCGTTGGCGTGGGGCAGACGGGTGACCGCCTCCCGCCAGACAGCAATCAGTACCTGGGCTGGTGGCGCGTTGACGATGCGGCGCGACCCTGCTGATGTCACGGCCACACGAGGCACGGTTGTGCCAGAAACAACTGCCGGCAATCGCCAAGGCAACACACCCGCGCTGCCTACTGCGATGTTGGCGATCAAGTTACTGAGAGCACCCGAATGCCAGCCACTTTTTGTCCAGGCTGGTGCCAACTGCGTGCTGGGCAAAACAGCAATGGCGCCCAGCGCCGCCAGCGCCTGGGCAAAGGCTTCGTCAGCGAGGTCCAGGCCCCATTGGTCCAGCGCGCCGCGGTCCATCACAACGCCCAGGCAGGCACAGGCCATTGGGTGGCCATCGGCACTGGCAAGTCAGCTCTGGCCCGCAGTGACACATCGCACAGCGCGTAGCCCCAGTTGATCAGGTGACCTTGCTGCGCCACCTCGACGCAGCTCAGCCGTGTCGGCATGTGTTCAAGGGCTGCACTCAGGGCTGAATCACTGGTCATGCTGGGCGTTGCCGCATAGGCTGACATGGACGTGCCAATACCCCAATATGCACCACGCTTGCGCTTGCATTCAAACTCGGAAATCAGCCAACGTTTGCGCAGTGCCCGCGTCTGGTCGATCAATATGTCACGTACCCGGCCTAACTGGAGCACATGGTCTTCAGCAGGTGATTCGTCCACCTCAAATGGCGCGCCTGCATCGCTCACCAGCACAATGTCGACGTTGTCAACCAGCGATTCCAGTCCCATGTTGTCATACACGCCGCCGTCTGCCAGCACAATGCGCTGGCGCAGTGCCTGCAGGTTAGGCAGGTCGGCACCATCGCTCCACGATGCCGGGTCGGTCTTGAGCACGATGGGTGAAAAAATCGGCGGAAAAGCGCTTGACGCCGCCACGGCAACGGCCAGCGGCACGTTGCTGGTGCGCGATACCCCCAGCATGTAATCGGCCAGCATGTCCTGGCGAAACCGGAAGCTGCGGCCGGTTTGCAGGTTGGTGGCATAAAACACAAACTTCGGGTTGTCCGCGCCGTCTGCCACCGGCAGGTCTTTCATGGTGGTGCTGCCAAACAGGTCTTTTTGGTAACGGTCGGTCAAGAAATCCCCCGCAGACTTGAACGGCATCAGCAGGCCCGCCAGGCCGGCGCCAATGTCGATGGTCTGGGCGCAAAAAGTCATGACGGGTTGTGCAATTTCCTCGGCAAAATTGCTGGCACAGCCATTGTTGAACTGGAGTTTCGACCATCGGTGGGCCAGAACCCCCATCAAAATGGAACCGCCCGAAACGCTGGTCACCCGGTCCAATTTGCCCAGCAGCCCCGCATCGTTGAGCCGCCATAGTGAACCCAGACTGAACAGGGTTGCGCGAAACCCCCCGCCCGAGAGCGCCAGGCCCACTGTCTTTCCTTCGAATGCCATGATTGACTCCTTTCGAAACCCAACATCACCACACACGTTTGCCTACAGCTGAAACTATATACCGCGAGCGCGGTGGATGCCAGCCCTCAGTTGGCTGCATATCCTGCCCACCGAGCAAACCGTTGGGGGGTCACTTCAGTCGCCATATCTCCTCTGTGACAGGCTTGGGCTTGCGCGCTGGTGAATTCCTGCAAAATGCCTTATCAATTTCGCTTTGAAAAGTTTATCCATGACGCGCAACACCCAACAATTGTTTGACCTATCCGGCAAAACTGCCCTGATCACCGGCGGCTCACGCGGCCTGGGGCTGCAAATGGCGCACGCGCTGGGCGAAGCCGGCGCGCGCATCATGCTCAGCGCCCGCAAGGCGGATGAACTGGAAGTTGCCTGCGCCGAGTTGCAAGCCAGCGGCATTGATGCCCGCTGGGTGGCGGCAGACTGCGCGGCAGAGGCCGACCTTCAAAAGCTGGTGTCCGAGACCCTGCAGCGCATGGGAGACGTGGACATTTTGGTGAACAACGCCGGCGCGACTTGGGGTGCGCCGGCGCAAGACCACCCGATAGCTGCCTGGGACAAGGTCATGGCCCTGAATGTGCGCGGATACTTTTTGCTCAGCCAGTTGGTTGGCAAACAAAGCATGATCGAGCGCGGTGGGCGCATCATCAACGTGGCCTCGATTGCCGGACTGGGTGGCAATCCGGCGGGGCTCAATACGATTGCCTACAACACCAGCAAGGGTGCGGTGATCAACTTCACCCGCGCCCTGGCCTGTGAGTGGGGCCAGTACGGCATCAATGTGAACGCCATTTGCCCGGGTTTTTTCCCCAGCAAGATGACTGCGGGCACCCTGGCTGCGCTTGGGGTAGACAAGCTCGCGGCAAGTGCACCGCTCAAGCGCCTGGGCGATGATGAAGACCTCAAAGGCATCACGCTGCTGTTTGCCAGCGCCGCCGGTAAACACATCACCGGCCAGTGCTTGGCGGTGGACGGCGGTGTCAGTGCGATGGTTGGTGGTTAAATAGGCTTCCAGCCCATTTATTAGCAGTGGAAGAAGCTATCTAATTTATAGCATTTACCAGGAGAATCATCAGTGCCAATCAATCAGCAAGTCCACCTTGACAACCGCCCCACTGGTGAAGCGGTGGCCAGCAACTTCAAATTGGTCACCAGCGACACGCCCTCGTTGCAGGATGGTCAGGTGCTGGTGCATCACCACTTTTTGAGCCTCGACCCTTACATGCGCGGCCGCATGAACGACAGCAAAAGCTACACCGCGGCCCAACCCTTGGGTGAGGTCATGGGCGGAGGCACAGTGGGCGAAGTCGTTGAATCCAGACACCCGAAATTTGCAGTGGGTGACCAGGTGGTGGGTATGGGTGGCTGGCAGCAGTACAGCGTGGTCAATGCCAATGAGCCAGGCGCATTGCGCAAAGTGGACACCACCCACATTCCCCTGAGTGCTTACCTTGGCGCGGTGGGCATGCCCGGTGTGACTGCCTGGTATGGCCTGGTCAAAATCATTGAGCCAAAAGCAGGCGCGACCATGGTGGTGAGTGCCGCCACCGGCGCGGTTGGCAGCGCTTTTGCAGCCTTGAGCAAGGCACGTGGTTGTCGCACCGTGGGCATCGCCGGTGGGCCTGACAAGTGCAAATACGCAGAGGATGAACTGGGTTTTGACGCCTGCATTGACTACAAACTGCACAAAGACGCCGGCTCCTTGTCAAAGGCCCTGAAAGAAGCTTGCCCGAATGGCATTGACGGCTATTTTGAAAACGTCGGCGGCATGGTGCTTGACGCCGTGCTGAGCCGCATGAACGCCTTTGGCCGCATTGCGGTGTGCGGCATGATTGCCGGCTACGACGGCGCGCCACTGCCCATGACTTATCCCGCGCTGATTCTGGTGAACCGCCTGAAGATTCAGGGATTCATCGTCAGTGAGCATATGGAGATCTGGCCCGAAGCCCTGAAAGAACTCGGTACGCTGGTGGCCACTGGCAAACTGCGCGCCCGCGAATCGATTGCGATGGGCATTGAGGCCGCGCCTGAAGCCTTTTTGGGCTTGCTCAAGGGCAAAAATTTTGGCAAGCAACTGGTCAAACTTAGTTAACCTTCGTCGGGCTGAGCCATGTCTGACCTGATCCTGCACCACTACCCCATGTCGCCGTTTTCGGAAAAGGTCCGCGCGGTGCTGGGCTTCAAAAAACTGGCCTGGCGGTCGGTGCTGATCCCCACCGTGATGCCAAAACCTGAATTGCTGGCACTCACCGGGGGTTATCGTAAAACGCCAGTGCTGCAAATCGGCTCAGATGTGTACTGCGACACCGCGTTGATTTGCGATGTGCTGGAGCACCTTCAACCCACACCCACGCTCTATCCGCAAGGCAGCAAAGGGCTCGCGCATGTGCTGGCTCAGTGGGCTGACAGCACGCTCTTTTGGGCCGCCATGGGTTACAACCTGCAAAAGGCCGGTCTGGCCGAACTCTTTGCGGGCACGCCACCTGATGAAGTGAAGGCCTTTGCGGCAGACCGTGGCGCCATGGCCCAAGGCCTGAGCCGGCCGCGTCCAGCAGACGCCACAAGTGCCTATAAATCGTATCTGCGGCGACTGAGTGACATGCTCAATGGGCAAGACTTTCTGCTTGGGCGTGCGCCTTGTATTGCCGACTTTGCCGCCTATCACCCGCTGTGGTTCACGCGCCACCAGGTGCCCGGCATGGCCGGCATTTTGCAGGCCACACCCCAATTATTGGCCTGGATGGACCGCATGGCGGCTTTTGGGCACGGCCAGATGAGCCGCTTGACCGCGACAGAGGCCATCGCAGCTTGTGCCTCTTCAATGGGGTCTGGAAGCCACAATGATGATTATTTTCAGGATGACCACGGGATCGCTTTGGGCACGCAGGTGAGCGTCAGTGCCGAGAGTTTTGGTGCTGAGCCTACCGAGGGCGAGTTGGTCACTGCCAGTCGCACCCGCTATACCCTGCGCCGCCAAGACGAGCACGTGGGCGTGGTGCATGTGCACTTTCCACGGGTGGGTTATGTGCTCAAGCGCCTGGCCACCGCAGCTTGAACGCAGCAGCCACTTTGGGTTCAACTTAGGATGGCCGAACCGCGTCAACATGAGGTAACCGAATGACTTTCAAACTTTGGTCGATTGGCAGCCATGCGGCACGCGAGGCGTCTCCTGTGTGGCGGCTGTTGTCTTTTGAAGACCTTCGCGTGTCTGAACTTTACGAGGTGCTGCGCCTGCGCAGCGAGGTGTTTGTGGTGGAGCAGCAGTGTGTGTTCCAGGACATCGACGGCTTTGACAACCAAGCCATGCATTTGCTTGGCGTGCAGCACGGCGAGTTGCAGGCCTACGCGCGCTGTTTTGCCGCGGGTGTCAAGTTCCCTGAGGCCAGCGTGGGTCGGGTGTTGACACGGGCCAGTGCGCGCGGCGCGGGCTTGGGACATGTGTTGATGGCACAGGCCATTTCAGCCATCAGCCAGGTCTGGGGGCCGCAAGCCATTCGCATTGGTGCACAAATGCAGCTGGCTGATTTTTATGCCAAACACGGGTTTAAAAGTGTTGGCAAGACTTATATGGAAGACGGCATACCGCATCTTGAAATGCTGCGAGAAGCCTGAAGGGACACTTTTGATCACTGATTTCAAACAAAAAACCGCAGTGCTGACCGGCGCTGGCTCCGGCTTCGGGCTGGAAATGGCACGCATTGGCGCCAAGCGGGGCATGAACCTGGTGGTGGCCGACGTGCAGCAAGACGCACTCGACGCTGCTGCCGCAGAGCTGCTGGCGCTTGGCGCCGTGGTGCTGGCACTCAAGGTTGACGTGTCGCAAGCCGATCAGGTTGAAGCCTTGGGCCACGCCACGTTTGCGCGCTTCGGTGCGCCGCACCTGGTGTTCAACAACGCCGGTGTGGCCAGCGGCGGTCTGATCTGGGAAAACTCCGCTGCCGACTGGGCCTGGGTGCTGGGTGTCAACCTGATGGGTGTGGCCCACGGCATACGCGTGTTCACCCCGATGATGCTGGCCGCCGCCAAGGCTGACCCGGCTTTTCAAGGTCACATTGTCAACACCGCCAGCATGGCCGGTCTTTTGAACGCGCCCAACATGGGCGTGTACAACGCCAGCAAGCACGCTGTGGTGAGCCTGTCCGAGACGCTGTACCAGGATTTGTCATTGGTCACTGATCAGATCAGTGCTTCGGTGCTGTGCCCTTACTTTGTGCCCACTGGCATCAGCCAAAGCCACCGCAATCGCCCGGTCAATCAACCTGGAATCAGCATGGTGGCCAAGCCGACCCAGAGCCAGCTCATCAGCCAGGCCATGAGTGACAAGGCGGTGAGTTCGGGCAAGGTCACGGCGGAGGAAGTCGCGCAAAAAATATTCGATGCCGTGGCCGCGAACCAGTTTTACATCTTCAGCCACCCACAGATGCTCAGCGGCGTTCAGACGCGACTTGAAGACGTGATGCACGGACGCAACCCCAGCGACCCGTTTGCCCACAAGCCAGAGATCAGGCAATCCCTCAAGGCGGCGCTGCGCGGGGCTTGAGAACGATCAGGTCAGGGCACGGTACAACGCAACGTGCAAGCGCCTGCTGCTCAATGCAGGTTATTGCGCCGCTCTTCAAAAAACAAATCGGCCGTGGTCACCACGGGGTTTGATTTTTCCAGCAATTGCGCATACTTGATGAGTTCCTCATCCTTGATAAAACTTGCCGATGACCTGGCCGCGAGCAATTTGTCCGGGTGCTGGGAGCGGGCCACAGCAAAGCCTTGTACGTAATCCACACCTATCTCGGCCAGTGTCTGTACTGTGGCGGTATCTTCAGCCCACTCGGCAATCACCTTCATGCCCAAATTTTTAGCCAGGTTGACAATGGCTTCGACAATGGCCACATTGGCAGGGTGCTTGTTCATGTTGACGATGAAACTGCCATCAATCTTGAGCAAATCCGTGGTGAATTCCTTCAGGTACGAGAACGAGGTGTAACCCGCGCCAAAGTCGTCCAGTGCCACTTTGGCGCCATAACCGCGCACCCGGTCCACAAATCGGCAGGTATTTTCCAGGTCGTGCAACGCCACGCTTTCGGTGATCTCAAGGCAAAGGTGGCTTACCAAATGCGGGTGCTGCTCTAGCAGGACGTAAATTTCACCCAGAAATTCCTCGTCGTTGAGTGAGGCGCCGTTCAAATTCACGCAGACAAATTTGGTGTGTTTAAGTTGTTCATAATTTTTGTTCAGCCATGACATCGTGGTGGTGATCACCCAGCGATCAATCATGCCCATACGTCCGCTGTTTTCAGCTGCAGAAATCAGCCGATCAGTCGGAACCTGGTTGCCATCGGGGTCGCGCATGCGCAACAACACCTCAAAGTTAAGCGATTCATACGGCCTGACCAGCGACATGATGGGCTGCATTTCAAGGTACAGGCCCTCGGTGGCTTTCGGCGTGGCCAGCAGGCCGATCAGTTTGAGTTCAGCCTCATGTGCCTGGAACGCCGCGGCGCCCCTTTCGTATACCACCAGGCCCGCGCCGTTGCCGGCTTTGGCGCGCCGACAGGCATTGTCAGCGGTTGACATGACATCATTGAACTTCATGCCTGCACTGACCTCGATCAATCCGACGGAACACCGCACGCTGAACGAGTTACTGCCGACGCGAAAGGTTCGGGCACCAATGACGTCGATGATGCCGCGGCACACAATTGAAGCCAGCGCAATCGGTGTGTCGGGAAACACAATGATGAACTCGTCTCCACCGACGCGGCCAAACTGGAGTTCGCGCGACAACATGTTTGACACGCGTTTGCTGACCTGCTGCAATACCTCATTGCCAGCACCATGGCCAAACAGGTCATTGATGAGTTTGAATCGGTCCAGGTCAAGGTAGGCCACCGCCAGTGTGTGGCCAGTGGCTAGCTGCGTGATGGCCGAATTGAGCACATTCTGGATGCCATGCCGGTTCAGGGCCTTGGTCAGAGAATCGTGGCTGGCCAGAAAAGTCAACTCTGCCGTGGCCTTGGCTTTGTCGGTGATGTCTTGCAAAGAGCCTTCAATGCGGTTGCTGGCCAGTGTGGCCTTGACCAGATAGCGCCGTGAAACCGCCCGACCAGACAAGGGCCTGCTCTCGATTTCTATCTCGTTGCTGTTGTTGTGCACCATTTGATGCAATTGCGTCCAGGCGCCGTCCGCGAAATACTGCTGCCAGCCCTTGCCATCCTCAGCCAATACTTGTGAGCCCAGCATGCCGCGCATCGCAGGGTTGGCGCTCAGGAGTTGGCCGCGCAGGTCAAGGGTAAACAGTCCGATCGGCATGGCCTCGAAGGTATGTGCCAGTTCGGCTTGGACTTCAAGGCGCTGCTCATGCTCCTGGCGCATGTGTTCAGCAACTGCCAGCGCCACCAGCAGGCTCGACGATAAGGCCGCCGTGACACTGTTGACCGAACCAATCAGTCCTTTCAAACCCAGTGCTGCGGCAAGAACTTCATAGAGGCTGGAGAGCAGCGCAATGCTGATCGCGGCGCTGTACCAAACGGCGACACGGGAACGGGTTTTCTGAAGGATACGAACCAGCTGAAACGCCAGCATGGCAATGCCCACGCCCGAGACAAGCCATATCAATGGCAAAAACGAGGCATACGGCAGAAATACAGAAAGCAAGAGCAGCGGCAAACATGTCCACTGTGCAACGAGCACGAGTGACTTGTTGCCAACTTGCAGCAAGTTCTCCTTGAAAAGCGACGTAAACAGTGTCAGGGTGAGTGTGTAATACACGGCCATGGTGAGTGCCCTTGCCTTCATGAGCCATTCTTGCGGTACAACATTGCCCAACCATTGCGAATCCCATCCTGCCGACAGGGCGGCCATCCTCAAATTCACGATCAGCCAGGCCGAAAACAAGAAGTACAGACCGTTTCGATTGACCATGGCCGTGATCACTATGAAACCCGCCAAAATCAAAATACCACCCTCCAACAGGCCGGACTTCCGGTGAAATTCAAGGGTGGACATGGCCAAATCGGAAGTCTGCCATGCGCGTGCGGAGAGGCGCGCTGGCCCAATGGCGCTGGTGCGGCACAGCACCTGCCCATCTTTGAGCGCTGGACTGAGTTCAAGCGCAAATCCTGCCTTCACTGCAGAGATGCCGCCGGCAGCGACCTGACGGTCTGCGTTGCCAAGTGGGTTGAGAGTTTTGGCGTCCCAGCACGCGATGTCCATGGCATGGCGGGATGGAAATTCAACGGTCAGGGGAGTGCGTTCCACATCCTTGGGCACCATAAATGAAAACCAGACCGGAGACTGCGAGAGTTGGGTGTCATAAAACGGGTTCAAGGGTCGATCGCTCAACTGCACCATGGCCTGGGTCGGCTCCTTGATGTCCACAGACCCCTTGATCACCTGAATTTTCAGGGCTTGCGACGCAGTCACCGGGTACTGTGTTTTCCAGGCAAAAAGGGCCAGCAAAGACAGCACCACGATCGCCACGGGCAGTGCGTAGGCGGAAATGGCATACAGGAGCCGACCAAGCCCTTGGTTGAGCCGATCAATGTGAATCCGGGACAACCTGGATTGTTGGGGAACCTTGTTCATTGTTCATTGCATGGTGTGCGAATTTCAACTTTGATGTGCAAACGGGCAGCGCCGCTCCAGCTCAGCTGTGAACCAAAATGGATTATCCGACCATTAGACAAACAAGGAAGACAAGAAATGCACCAGATCTTGCGCTGAATTTGCTGAAACAAACACAGCTTGTGTCGGCAACCTCAGCGCCATTGCACACCGAACTGGTTCGCTCACATGGGTTGCATGGCACTTTGTTCTGGAAATGCGGACCTGGAACGAGGTAAGTCGCGCAGCTCACGCCGAGGGTCAAGCTTGATGTCGGGGTGGTTGATGCTGCACATGAAGTCCAGCAGAGGATGATTCGCCGTCGTCCAGCGCGCCTTGGCGGTATCCACATTGAATGACATCACGCGATGTGGCAAGTTGCCCACATGATGAATGGGTATGAAGCCTGCGCCCGGATAGACATCATCGAACATCAGGCGCTCATAGGTCCGGTCGATGGGCGCACGTGCGGTAACGACCATCCACTCGATGCCAGCCTGTTGGCAATACTGGAAATACGCCTTGAACAGCACGGTGGTAACCAGACGCCCGACCTTGCCATTCGCCACCCCCAGGCGGGTGGCCTCGGCCAGCGGCAGTGCCTTGAGCCAGTCGGGCAAAGTCACCGACTGCTCCAGACACAGCGGTTTGAACTGGTTGGTCTGGATGCGCATGGTGCCAAGTGGGGAACCGTCCAGTTTGGATTCGGCCAGCAGCACGACCACGCCGTCTTCGGCATCTTCGGCCTCAGGTGCTTGCAGTGTCTGGGCAAATTCAGGCAAGTGGCGGGCATAAGCGTCGTGGCGGATCTGCACGGCTTTGTTCAGGCCTTCTGCATTGCGGACCAGGCCCACAGTGAACGGCAGCAACTCCTTGGTCATGGCTTGGTCGATCATCGCGTCGACTTGTAAGAGACGGGTGCTGATGCGATTCGGCTGAAACTCGGTAGACGCTATGTGCTGACTCATGGGGACAGTCCTTTTGGAAGCTTGATTGAACCCATCGGACAAGCCAACTTAGGCTGTCTAATGCGCTGAAAGTCAATGTAGACGGGCCTTCCAAAAACTCATGTCAGCATCTGGCTATCCGTGATGTAAGGGGTCGCTTTCAGGTATGTAGGATTTATTCCTACAGGCTTTGTTGATGGTTTTCAGTTTCTCAAGCCACCAAATGCAACTGTTTCGCGCAGGGCAACAAGATGTCAAAACGGGTGCCGGATTCATTGGCCTTAAAAGTCAGGTGCCCCGCCATCGCTTCGACCATTCGGTTCACGTCCCCAAGGCGATAGCCCAACGCCTCGTGTGCGCTGATCACGTGTGGCGGCTCATGCAACTGCGCTTGAATGGCTTGCTCTGAACTTGCGGCCGTGTCCGACACGCTCAGGGCCGTGAATCTGGCGCCATGGCGAAAGGCCTGCGTGCCCGCATTGACCGCCATGACTCCGCCATGGGTCATTCTCAGAAAACCGTTGCCAATGAGCAGCAGCGCCATCAGTTGGACATGCTCAAGTGACGCACGTACCAAGATGGGTTGTTCTGCCAACTGGCAATGCATCTTGATGTTGTCGGGGACCAGCCGGTTGTCTTGCAGGCGTTGCACGAGCGCTTTGACGGCAAGGCTCAGATCAGTCGAACCCAATGGGTTGGCCAGCTTGCCCAAGGCGTGCGCCATTTTCATCAGCCCCAACCGCTGCTCCTGTCTTGAAATAACCGACAGGGTTTCCGGGCTCATGGTGGCCTGGCGACGGCGCGACAGCGCCAAGCCGGCATAGGTGCCAAAGGCCTGCAGCATGGGTGTCTGGCTGTGGAGGTGTAGGCTCAGTTCCGCCGGCACCGCAGCGACCAGTAAGCCAAGGCAATTCCTGGCTGAAAGCATCGGAATCAACACCATTTCATTGACGGCAAGGACATCCAGCAGCGCCATGGTATTGCGGCTGGTGCGCCCAGCAAAAACCACTTTTCGCGTGGCGATGCACGCGGCAAAAACCGCATCACTTAACAGGTCATACGGCAGTGTTGCTGCAGCGTGGTGGCGCTCATTCATTGATGCAGGTACCAGTTGTTGCTGGTTGCTGTGCAACAGCATGACCACGGTGTCTTCAAGCTGCAACAAGGCGCTGGCGTGCTGACGAAGCTGCGTCAGCGCCGCTTCGCTGCTGCCTTGAGCAATCAGGGTCATGGCCATTTCGTTGAACACGCTTCGGTCAAACACCTCCTGTGCAAGCTGCGACTGCACTGCATCGACAGGATCGGCAAGGGCGCTGGGTGCCAGCGCGTTTACGGCTTTGTCGGTTGCAGAGATGTCAATACCCAAGTCACGGGCCACCTGTTCGACCTGGCGCGCAGCGCTTTGTGCCACCGCCAGCAGGTCGGCTGCACTCAGTCCTTCTGCGCAGACAAATTGAAAGGCCGCATCCGACTCATCCAAAGGCAGTGCCGCCAGCCGGTGTGCCAAATGAATGAGCCGGGACAGGGCGTGCGCTTCTGTCAGATTTGACTCAACGTCATGATGAAGCCGTACGCTTTCAACCATGGGATCGCCGAGATGCCATCGCGCCAGCAGCCATGCGCCAGCCTCAGTATGGGACATGCCCACAATTTGACGCTCCTGCTCACACAGGGTGACATCGTCAGACGCATCAAACAAGGCGTGATGTGGCTGTGGCGCTGCTGCCCGCAACGCCAGGCGACCAATGTTGTGCAACAAACCAGCCAGGTAGGCTTCTTCAGCAGATGGGTAGTCCAGTGGCGCCGTCAGTTCTTTGGCGATCAGCGCCACGCGCAGGCTGTGTTTCCAGAATGCGCGCAGGTCAACGCCGCCAGCTTGGTTGAAATGGTTGAAGGTCTGGGAGACGATTTCGCTGATCACCAGCACTTTGATCAGTGCCGTGCCCAGTCGGTTGGTGGCTTGCAGCAGTGTCAATGCCGGTGCATCTGCACGATGGTAGGCGGCGCTGTGCGCCACGGTCAACACTTTGGCCGATATGGCGGGGTCTTTGGCAATCAGCTCGGCGAGCTCTTTCAGGCCAGCGTCCTCGGACTGGCACAAGCTCAGAAGCCTGAGCAAGGTTTGCGGTGGACTGGGCAGCCTGGCCACGAGCAGGCGACTGCGCATGTCTTCTGAGGTGTCTGTGTTCACAAGAGGCTTTTGATTTTTCGTGACTGGTTTCCTGGCCGACCTATGGTTTTCGGTTATTTTGGGTCTGGACAGGCGCATTGTCCTTAAAAATTGGTGTGAAAATCGTAAGCAATTGTGAATGGAGGCTGTATGGCTTTACTTTGGCGCACCCAATTCAGTGTGGGCAACGATCTGATCGATTCTGATCACAGGTATTTGATTGAAATCAT
The DNA here is from genome assembly GCA_038207945.1 of Burkholderiales bacterium. GTDB lineage: Bacteria > Pseudomonadota > Gammaproteobacteria > Burkholderiales > Burkholderiaceae_C > Rhodoferax. The sequence goes on along the minus strand of JBBQZG010000033.1, from coordinate 7,289 downwards.
CAACAAGGCCGAGCTTAGCCTGCAGGCCAACAACCGCGCCCAGTTAACTGCCGTGCTCAATGAGCTGGCTCGCTATGGCACGCTTCACTTTGAGCGCGAAGAACTGGTCGCCAAAGCGGTTGGTTACCCCGGTGCAGATCAGTTGCACCTGTCCCACAGCAATCTGGTGGCAGCTTTGGAAAACTTCAAGCAAAGCATTAGCGAAAGCTGGACTGAGGATGCCGTGGCGAAGTTCACGGCTTTTTTACGTGATTGGCTGATCCAGCATGTGATCAAGGAAGACATGCTGATGAAACCCTGGATGCTCAAATATTCACCTCGTTTTGACCCGCGCAGCTAAGCACTGAGGCGCACGGAGCAGCCTCAGGCCTGTGGCACACTCGCGACCTGACATTTTTCCAAGCCAGCTCCATGCTGGCTTTTCATTGCCCCATGCAAAAAATCATCGCGCAAATTGCGCAAGAAATCCGGGTCAGAGACCAACAAGTGCTGATCGCCGTGGAGCTGCTTGACGGTGGCGCCACCGTGCCCTTCATTGCCCGTTACCGCAAAGAGGTCACCGGTGGCCTGGACGACATTCAACTGCGTGAGCTTGAAGCCCGCCTGAGCTACCTGCGCGAGATGCGCGACCGTCTGGCTGCCGTCATCAAAGCCATTGACGAGCAGGGCAAGCTCACGCCCCAGTTGCTGGCGGCCCTGCACGCCTGCGCCACCAAGCAGGAACTGGAAGACCTGTACCTGCCGTTCAAGCTCAAACGTCGCACCAAAGGACAGCTGGCGCGTGAAGCCGGGCTGGAACTGCTGGCCGATGCGCTGTTTGCCAACCCCGCGCTGGTGCCGGCCGATGAGGCGCTGGCCTACGTGATTCCGATGCGCCCGGTGGTCGAGGGTGAAGACAAGCAGCCCGATTTTTCCACCGTGCAAGCGGTGCTCGACGGTGTGCGTGATGTGCTCAGTGAGCGCTGGGCCGAGACGCCAACGCTGGTGCAAGACTTGCGCGAATGGCTGTGGGCCGAGGGCTTACTGCAGTCCAAACTGATGGACGGAAAAAACGAACACGACCCCGACGTGGCCAAGTTCCGCGACTATTTTGACTATGACGAGCCCATCAGCCGCGTGCCCTCACACCGGGCGCTGGCGGTGTTTCGCGGGCGCAGCCTGGAGATTCTCGACGCCAAGCTGGTGCTGCCCGAAGCCGCTGTGGGTACGTCTGAGAAATTTATAACAAATCAGCCTCTAGCCCACGTGGATAAAGCGCAAGCAGCTACAAAATCAAGAGTAACACCGGCCGTGTCGCTGGCCGAAGGACGCATTGCCCTGAAGCTCGGCTGGCAGCACCAAAGCCGCCCGGCCGATGATTTGATCCGCAAATGCGTCGCCTGGACCTGGCGCGTCAAGCTCAGCCTGTCAACCGAGCGCGACCTGTTCACCCGCCTGCGCGAAGACGCTGAAAAAGTCGCCATCAAGGTGTTTGCCGACAACCTGCGTGACCTGTTGCTGGCCGCACCGGCCGGCCCGCGTGTGGTGTTGGGGCTAGACCCCGGCATTCGCACCGGCGTGAAAGTGGCGGTGGTGGACGCCACCGGCAAGCTGGTCGACACCAGCACGGTTTACCCGCACGAGCCCCGAAAAGATTGGGACGGCTCGCTGCACATTTTGGCCAAACTGTGCGAAAAACACGGCGTGACCCTGATTGCGATTGGCAACGGCACTGCCAGCCGCGAAACCGACAAACTTGCCGCCGATTTGATAAAAATCATGGCTAAACAGGCTGTAGCCCATACAGATAAAGCGCAAGCAGCTATCGAAAAAGTAGTAGTGTCAGAGGCCGGTGCGTCCGTTTATTCGGCCAGCGAATTTGCTTCTCAAGAGATGCCTGACGTGGACGTGAGCCTGCGCGGTGCCGCCAGCATTGCCCGGCGCTTGCAAGACCCGCTGGCTGAACTCGTCAAGATCGACCCCAAAAGCATTGGCGTGGGCCAGTACCAGCATGACGTGAACCAGAGCGAGCTGGCCAAAACCCTGGAGGCCGTGGTGGAAGACTGCGTCAACTCGGTCGGCGTCGACCTGAACATGGCCAGCGTGCCGCTCTTGAGCCGCGTCTCGGGCTTGTCAGGCAGTGTGGCCAAGGCGGTGGTACGCTGGCGCGAAGCTAACGGCGCCTTTGGCAGTCGGCAAGATTTGCTGAAGGTCACCGGCCTGGGGCCGAAAGCGTTTGAGCAAAGCGCAGGCTTTTTGCGCATTCGCGGCGGCGCTAACCCGCTCGACATGACCGGCGTGCACCCCGAAACCTACCCGGTGGTCGAGCAAATCATGGCCAAGACCGGCCAGCCGGTGGCGGCGCTGATGGGCCGTGCCGACATGCTCAAAACCCTGCGCCCGGAGCTGTTTGCCAACGACAAATTTGGCGTGATCACGGTGCGTGACATTCTGGGCGAGCTGGAGAAACCCGGCCGCGACCCGCGCCCTGACTTCAAGGTGGCGCGCTTCAATGACGGCATGGAAGACATTCGCGACCTGAAAGAGGGCATGGTGCTCGAAGGCACGGTGAGCAATGTGGCCGCTTTTGGCGCGTTCATTGACCTGGGCGTGCACCAGGACGGCTTGGTGCATGTGAGTCAGCTCAGTCACAAGTTTGTCACCGATGCGCGCGAGGTTGTCAAAACCGGCGACATCGTCAAGGTGCAGGTGGTCGAGGTGGACGTGGCGCGCAAACGCATTGCGCTCACCATGAAGCTCGGCGCTGCGCCGGCCCGCAGTGCCGGCGACAACCGTTTTCAGGGCGCCAACCCACAGCAACACGGCCGTCTAGCCGAGCGCGGCTTTGGCAGCAGCCAGGGGCAGGGCGCCGGTTCAAACCCACATGCGCCACAATCGACGGCCATGTCATCTGCATTTGCCAAACTTAAAGGATTGGGGAGCTAGCCGCCATGGAACTGGCAGCCTTGCTCAACCAGCGTTTTGTCATGCCCAGCGTGCCACGGGTGGTGGCGCTGCTGTTGACCGAACTGGGCGCCGCCCAGCCCGATTTGCGCCGCATTGACCAGCTGTTGGGCACTGACCCTGCCTTGGGTCTGCGGTTGTTGCAGGCTGCCAATGCTCCCTTTTTCAAACTCCCGGGTCAAATCCACAGCGTGGCAGAAGCGCTGGCTGTGCTGCGTCTGGGGCAAGTCCAGGCGATGGTCACACAGGCCGCCAGTCAGGCTTCGTTCAAGGCTGGGCCGGGTTTGCAATTGACCAAATTCTGGGTTTACAGCGTGGACACGGCGCGCATGGCCCGGTCTCTGGCTGGCTTGTTGCGACTGAATCAGCAGGCCGCTTACACCCTGGGGCTGATCCATGCCGTGGGTGAACTGGCCATGCGTGCGGCCATGCCGCAGGCCGTCGAACTGGACAAGCAGTGCGGTCCGCTCGAGCTCAAGCGTGCGCGTGCCGAGCGCCAGGTCTTTGGGTTTTGCAACACCCAGGTCAGTGCAGGGCTGGCGGCGCAAGGGCATTTTCCGCAGGTCATGGTGGATGCTTTGAGTTTTGCGCATGCGCCTTTTGACAACGAGGCCTACGAGCCGCTGGCCGGGGTGCTGCACTTGGCCACCTGGCGTGCCCGCGCACGTCAGTCGGGCCTGTCACCCAATGGGTTGGCAGTCACTTTCCCCTCGCTGGTCGGCGAGGTGTTGGGGCTGGACATTGACATGGTGCTGCAACAGGATCCGCTGGACTGGTTCAAGCAAGTGCCTGGCCAGACTTTTGCTGACCTTGCCGCTTGACCGGCGGTACATGCGCGCACTTGACATTTACGCCGGCCCGCTGGCTCGGGCGCACTTGGCGCAACACGGCCTGAACCCGCAAGACATTGGCGCCATTCCAGCCGCAGCGGGTGGCCCCAAGGGGCTGATCCTGGGGCCACTCGACCGGTTTATTTTTGGCCAGTGGCTGCCACAGTCGGTCCAGACCGTGGATTTGGTGGGTGCATCCATTGGCGCCTGGCGTATGGCAACCGCCTGCCTGGACGACCCGGTGGCCGCCTTTGAGCGTTTGGAGCACGATTACATTGGCCAGCATTACGAGTTGCTTCCAGGAGAAAAACGCCCATCTGCCGCGCGGGTCAGCGCCTTGTTTGGCCAAAACCTGCAGGCTTTTTACGGCGGACGGATTCACGAGGTGTTGCTGCACCCGCGCTACCGGCTGCATGTGTTGACCTCACATGGGCTTGGCCTGCTGGCGCGAGAACGCGGCTGGCAAACCGGGCTGGGCTATGTGGCAGCATTTTTGAGCAACCTGGTCACCCGGCGCGCCTTGGGGGCATGGCTGGAGCGGGTGGTCTTTTCCAGTGGATGCCTCTCTGAATCTCTTGGCGACACATTGGGTGGCCTGCCCAGATTGCCTTTTGCTGCCGATGGTTATCCCACGCGCCAAACGGCCCTGACGGTCGCCAATTTTCAGGCCGCTCTGCAAGCCAGTTGCTCAATTCCTTTTGTGTTGCAGGCCGTGCATGACATTGCCGGTGCGCCACCGGGTGCCTATTGGGACGGGGGCGTGACCGATTACCACCTCCATCTGAACTTTGCAGGTGCCAAAAATGCAATGGATTTGATAGCGTCATATGACTATCCGGAGAGGGCTAGAGGGAAAAATGGCTTAAAAACGCCAGACCATCCTGGCGCGCTGGTGCTGTACCCGCATTTCCAGCGCAGTGTGGTGCCAGGCTGGCTCGACAAACACCTGCGCTGGCGCCATGGGGCAACGCCGCATTTGGACACCATGGTTCTGCTGGCACCCAACCCGGACTGGGTCAAAACCCTGCCCAATGGCAAGCTGCCGGACAGGAGCGACTTCACCCACTATGGCGCCGATCTGGCGGGTCGCATGGCCGCCTGGCGCAGCGCCACTTCGGCGTCCCGGCAACTGGCGGACGAGTTTGAGGCCTGGCTGGCGCGGCCCGACATGGCCCAGGTGAACGCGCTGTAGTCCAGCGCGGTGGCCACTGGCAAGGGCGTTGGCTCATGCAATCGATGCTACATTTCGCTCACTGGTGCCTCAAAACGAACCCTTGGACAAACCCGGCCCAGCTCAAAATGTGGTTTCCAAAAGTAGCCCGTGAATTATTTTTCTCTTTTTATCGCATCACCTGAAAGCAGTCTGCTTTACAGCGGGTTTTATGACCCGGTGCTGGTTGGCTTGTCGGTGGCGGTGGCGATATTTGCGTCTTATGCATCCTTGCTGTTGACGCAATCCATCTCGTCGGCCACGTCATCTGCAACGCGACATTTTTGGACCGCCATTGGCGGGCTGTGCCTGGGTGGTGGCATCTGGGCCATGCACTTTGTGGGCATGCTCGCGTTCAGCTTGCCGTGCACCACGAGCTACAACGCCACGGTAACTTTTTTGTCAACCATTCCGGGCGTTCTGGCCAGCACGCTGGCGATCCGGATCATCAGCCATCCCACCCTGTCGCCCAAGCGACTGGTTTTTGGCGGCTTGCTCACTGGTATTGGCATTGGCGCCATGCACTACGCGGGCATGGCCGCCATGCGCCTTGACGGAATGATTCGCTACAACCCCTGGTTGTTCCTGCTGTCGATTGGTGTGGCGGTAGCGATGGCCACGCTGGCGCTGTGGCTCAAGTTCTGGATGTTCGCCTTGCCAGGGCGCTGGCGCCGCTGGGCGACACCTGTCAGTGCACTGGTGTTGGGGCTGGCGGTGTCGGGCATGCACTACACCGCCATGGCTGCGGCCTACTTTGTTCAGGTGGGTGAGCCTGGCAACACCGTCACGCCCGGCTTGTCAACTGTGTTTCTGGCCTCCATTGTGCTGGTGATCACTTCTTTGCTGGTGGTGATCACGTTGGTGGCGAGTTACGTCAGCAGAACTCACCTGGCTGCGCTTGGCCGCGCCTATAAATTGATCACTTTGTGCGTGTTGGGCTGGTGTGCTGTGGCCTGGTTGAGTGCGGACTATTACCACCAGCGCCGCAGCAGCCAATATTTTGAAGCCGAGAAGCAACTGGCGCAGCAGCAGGCACAACGCACGGCCAGCAACATCAATGAGTACTTGCAACTGCTGCGGGGGATTGCGCGCGTGGGTGCAACGGGCGGTGTGGCGCAGCAGGTGCTGGGCGCGTTTGCGTTGCAACGGCTTGACCGCACGCTGACAGATGCGCAGCGCCAGCAGCGCTGGACTGCCAACCCGCAGCTCAGCACGGTCAATCAGTATTTGTTTCAGACCGCTGCTGAACTCCAAACAGACCAGATTTACCTGCTTGACGCTCTGGGCAACTGCATTGCCGCCAGCAATGCTGGCAAGGCCAACAGCTTTGTCGGCTTCAACTACGCCGACAGAGACTATTTTGTGCAAGCGCGCGCAGGTCAGCTAGGCCATCAATATGCGGTTGAGCGCACCAGCAAAGTGGCCGGACTGTATTTCTCTGGCCCGGTGTCGGCACAAGGTCGGTTCATCGGTACGGTGGTGGTCAAAATTGGCATTGAAAAACTCGGTTACTTCACCGACCCGGTGAATGCCTTTGTGTCGGACGCCAACGGCGTTATTGTGTTGGCACCTGACAAAGCTTTTGAGTTTCGGTCCTTGCCAAGTGCGTCTGTTGTGCAATTGCCAGCCCAGCAGCGGCTGACCACGTATGGGCGCGACGCGTTTGAACCTCTGAACATCAGGCCTTGGGGCGACGCGCGTCTGGCCGGCGTCGTCACGCTGGGGGCGAACCTTGAGCCGGTGGTACTGGCATCCACCCTGGTCCCAGAGGATGCGCTCACTGTCCACGCGATGCGGCCGTTGAATGAGTTGGCACGGTTTCAGCTTGAGCGAAACTGGCTGTTCTTTCTGCTCGCAGCAGCGGGCAGCTTGCTGATGGTGGCAGCCTGGGCGGTGATCAACTACTTGCGTGCCACCCAATTGGCGGATGCCGAACTGCGCATTGCCGCCACTGCGTTTGAGTTGCAACAAGGCATGACCATCACCGACGCTGAGGGCGTGATATTGCGGGTCAACCAGGCCTTTACCGAGATCACTGGTTACCGCGCTGAAGAAGCGGTGGGCCAGACGCCCAAGCTGCTGCGCTCAGGCCGGCATGACGCGGCTTTTTACAAAGCCATGTGGGACACGTTGACCCGTGTGGGGGTCTGGCAAGGCGAAATATGGAACCGGCGCAAGAACGGCGAGGTGTTTCCCGAATGGCTGACCTTGAGCAGCGTCAAAAGTGCGGCTGGCAAGGTGACGCATTTTGTGGCCATATTTTCTGACATCACTGCGCGCAAGACGGCCGAGAGCCAGATCGAGCA
>JBBQZG010000032.1:0-25298 GCA_038207945.1 Burkholderiales bacterium | reverse complement strand
GCCACTGAGCAGGTTCACCGCCACAAACGGAATCACCGGCAACAAGCGCAGCGACAGCAGGTACAGCACGCCATCGCGCTGCAAACCCAGATTCATGGTGCGCAGGCGCTCACCCCAGCGCGCTTCAACCCGCTCGCGAAGCCCATAGCGGGCCGCCCACATGGTCAGGGTGGCCCCGGCGGCAGACGCCAGCGTGGCCACCACGCTGCCCCAAGCCAACCCAAAGCTGGCCCCCGCCAGCAGCAGCAACACGGCAGCGCCCGGCAGACACAAGCCGGTCAGCAAGGTGAAGAGGGCAAAGTAGCCCAGCGTGGCCAGCACCGGGTAGGCCAAGTAGTAGCCCTGAAACAGGGTCAGGGCAGCACGGGCGTCGTCAAAATTCATGGCGTCAACTGCAGCGCACGCAGCGCCGGGGCTTGTTGCAGGGTGGTGTCATAACCAACCTGAATCACACGCGCCCGGTACTCATGACTCATGCCGGCGTAATAACCGGTGTCGGGGTGCAGTACCAGCTGCGCCAATTCGGCATCAATGCGGGTCAGTTCGCGCCTGCGCAGATCCGAGGCACGGTAACTCTCGGTGCCGGCTGGGGCCAGGTCTTCGTGGGCCGACGCGTCGATGGCCAGCACCCGCTGCGCGCCCAGGCTTTGCGCCAAACGCACGGGCAACGGGTTCAGACGGTCAGCGTCCACATAGTGTGTGCCACCAATGTGCACAGGTGCCAGCCGCCCTTCCACGGCGCAAGCCGCATGCACCGCCAGGCCTGAGTTGCCCCAGTTGAACGCAATCAGCCTCTCAGTGGCTTGCTCCATGGCCACAGCGGCGAACGGTGTCGGGAGTTGCTGCAGCCGTTTGCTATAGATGGTGCGGTTGACCAGGTCGGCCAGGCCCGCCGCGTTGATCCACCCCTCCCCAGTCAAATTCAGGCGAAACAGGCTGTACAGGCTGGCATCCAGCGCCAAAGCTTCCAGTTGCGCCATGTCCACACCTGCGGCAAACAGGCATCCCACCAGCGCCCCCACCGAACTACCCACCACCAGATCAGGCTTCAAACCCAATTCAACCAGGGCTTTCAGCACACCCACATGCACAAACCCACGCGGGCCACCCGAACTCAGCACCAGGGCCAGCGGGTAGGTTTTGGCCACTGCAACCTGTCTGGGCGTGTCGGCATCGGCCACCGCCGCCGCACCGGCTTGGTCGCCCGCGTTGCGGGTGTCAACGGAACACCCAGGCACGCCCCAGGTGGTCAGGCCGGCCAAACCCATGACGGTTATCGCGTGTCTGCGTTGCATGGTGCAGGTTTGTTGAGGTTAATAGGGGTTACGACGATCAGGCCACCAGCGCAATCGGCGCCAGTGCATCGCCTTGCGGCAACACACGCCCGATGATGGCGGTGTGCGCGTAACCCATGGCCTGCAAGGCCGCCACACAGGCATGGGCTTGGGCAGCGGGCACACTGGCCAACAGGCCACCGGCGGTTTGCGGGTCAAAAATCAGCGGGTAACGCGGGTGGCTGGCAAACGCCTCCTGGTTGCGCAGGGCCCGGCGCAGGCGCACGTTGGCGGGTTGTAATGAACTCACAATGCCAGCCGCCACAGTGTCAAGCGCACCCTCCAGCAGGGGCAAAGCGGACAAGACAATCTCAGCATCCACGCCAGAGGGCTTGGTCATCTCGACCAGATGGCCCAGCAGACCAAAGCCGGTCAGGTCGGTGCAGGCGGTGGCGCCAAATTCACGCAGGCATTGGGCGCCCTGGCGGTTGGATTGCACCATGGACTGCAGCGCGGCATCAATCCAGCGCCCCTTGGCGGCCAGGCGGGCGTGCGCTGCAAACAGCGTACCGGTGCCGATGGGTTTAGTCAAAATCAACACGTCGCCGGGCTGCATGCCACCTTTGCGCGTGACATTCACCAAACTCTCGTCCATCAGCCCGTTGACTGCAAACCCCAGCGCCAGCTCACTGCCCTCGCCCGTGTGGCCGCCAACCAGCGCGCAGCCCGCCTCGTTGAGCACCTCAACGGCACCGCTCATCATCTGGAACAGCAGGTCTTCCACCTTGGCTTCGAGGCCGGGCGGCACGGTGGCAATCGCTGTAGCCGACTGCGGCTCGGCCCCCATGGCAAAAATATCGCCCAGTGCATGGTTGGCCGCCACCTTGCCAAACAGGTAAGGGTCGTCGACAAAGGCGCGAAAAAAATCCACCGAGTGCACCAGCGCCTTGCCCGGCGGCACGCGCACCACCGCCGCATCGTCGGGGTCGTGCAGGCCGATCAACACATCGTCGCGCTGCACCACTTGCAACTGCCCCAGAGCCCTGGACAACACCGTGGCCCCGACCTTGGCGCCACAGCCGCCACAGCGCATGGCAATGGCCGAGATGGCTTGCAAGGATTCGTCCGGGTTCAAAGCGAGTTGGGATTGCTGGTTGGTCGGCGCTGCGGCTGGCCGGGCCTGCATGTCGGGAAATTCAGAGAATTTGCGCATAAAGGTGCGGTCAATGCGGTCTTTCCATCGCCATACCCAGTCGCCCCAGAAGCCCAAGCCACCACGCGAAGCCACGGCGTAACGGTTGCCGGTGCTGATCAATGCCAGCCAGCTCGACTGCGGCCGGTAAGCCTGCAACGCCCGCCCCTGCACGCTTAGGCGCAGGTTGTCGGCCAGCGGCTGGCCCATGCGCACGGCAAACACACCGGCTTTTTCCAAGGGGTAGTTCTGCATGGCGGCAATGTCGCCTGCGGCAAAAATGTGGGGGTCGGTGAGGGTTTGCAGCTGGTCGTTCACCTGCACAAAACCGCCTTCGTTCAAGGTCAGACCGGTGGACTGCAACCACGGCGCACCACCCGCTTGCGTGACCCACATGATTTCGTCCGCGTCGACCTCCAGGCCGCTGGCGCAGACTAGCCGCTCTGATTCGACCCGAATCACTTCGGCATTCAAGTGCACTTGTACGCCGCGCTCGGTCAGCACGCGGGTGAATTTCTGGCGCACCCGCGCGTTGTGCGTTGGCATGATGCTGCTGTCCGCACTGAGCAGGTGAAACTGCAGCATGTCAGGGTCACGTCCACGCGATTGCAACTCCTGACGCAGACGGTATTGCATCGACAAAAGCAGCTCAACGCCCCCAGCGCCCGCCCCCACCACGGCCAAACGCAACTGGCCTTGCGTGTGTTGCTGCACCCGTGCGAGCAACGCCAGCCAGCGCTGGTTGAAGCGGGTGATGGGTTTCACCGGGGTGGCAAATTCGTTGGCACCGGCCACGTCGCTCAGGCGCGGGGTCGAGCCAATGTTGATCGACAGGCGGTCATACGCCACTGGCGGGCGGTTGCGGCACAGCACTTTGCCAGCCGCGCGGTCAATGCCCACCACCTCGTCGCGGTACAGCCGGGCGCCGGCAAACACCGCCAGGCGTGCCAGGTCGATGTGCACGTCGTCATAGTTGTAGTGGCCCGACACGTAACCGGGCAGCATGCCGGAATACGGGGTGTGGACGTCGGTACAGATGACGGTCAGGCGCACGCCGGGCTCGGGCTGCATGCCAAAGCGCTTGAGCACGACCACATGGCTGTGGCCACCGCCAATCAGCACGATGTCTCTGGCAATGGGTTGAGTGGGTTGTTGCATCAGGGAGAGTGTCCAGAAAAATTCAAAGGTTGCGGCACGCGTCAGGCTAGTGCACTTGATGAGGTCAGCTCGGTTGCCAACTGGTGCACCGCAAGCTGTTCAGTCTTCAAGGCAAACAAAGGCGCACGCGCGGCGCACTGGGCCTGCAAATGGGCAAAAAATGCCGCGTCATGTTGGCAGCGGCGCAGCAGTTCAACCAGTTGCGTTGCATTGTCCCAGTCAAAGTAGCCCGCGTAGTCCGCACCCAGCATGCCCACATTGCCGGCAATGCGAGAGGCCAGCACCGGTGTGCCCGAGCGCACTGCCTCCATCAACACATGGGCACCACCCTCCATGCGGCTGGTGTGCACCAGCACATGTGCGCGCTGAATGCGTCGGCGGGTGGCCTCATGCGGCAAGCCACCCAACCAGCGGTAGTTTGGGCAGGCTGCAGCCGTGTCTTGCGCCAAAGCTGCCAGCGCGGGGTCAAGTGGCGCGCCAATGTGGTCGATGCGAATCGCATCATGGGAATTGAGGACGCGGGCAGCCGCAAACAAGGTGTGCGGTGACTTTTCCTCGCGCAGGTGGCCAACCATCACGGCCTTGAGAAAGTGCGCTGATTTGGGCAGGCTTGCGCGGGCTGGGGTCGACTGAAAAATCACGCGGGCATGGGCTTGCAGTTCTGGCGGCAAGGCAGCCACGCCCAAGGCTTGCAACACCACCAGGCACTGCGCCAGCTGCAAAGAGCGCTGTGCTTGCGGGTCGGTCTGGATGTCACGGTACAAATCGGTGCCGGTGAGCACCACCGCCAGGCCAGGCACAGGCTGCGGATGCGCACCAGACGCAAGCACACCGCCCCGGTTTTGCGCCCAGTTGGCCACCGAAGCCGCCGAGCGACGCGCATGCAGGGCAATCATGCAAGTGTCTTGTGCGGCAGCAGGTCCATCTGGCCACTGGGTGACGATGCGCGCCTTGAACAAATTGATCGGCTTGGTCACCCCTTGCACCATTTCAGCCACTTGCGGCGACTGCAGCAACATCTGCCAGCGCCGCGCGGTTTGCCAATTGCCGTTGTTGGCATCGGCCAGCACCGGGCTGACAATCACCACCTGCTTTTTCACGGAGTTCATCACGATGCACCCTTCATCAGGACAGATCGCACGGCGCTGGCTTGACGCCCACGCCGCGCGCACCGCCAATGCCAACCTGCTGGCCAATTTGCTGCAAGCCAGCCGGGCTCGCACCCTGGGCTTGGTGGCGGCTTACGAGGCGGCCTTGGGGGCAACTCTGCCGGTGCCCTGCTCGCCGCAGCTGAACCCGCCGCTGTGGGAACTGGGCCACATCGGCTGGTTTCAGGAATACTGGATTGCCCGCAACCCGCAACGCCGCTTGGGTGTCACGGCCGACCCGGACGCACCGCGCATGGCGTCGTGCCTGCCGCACGCAGACACGCTTTACAACTCCAGCCAGGTGCCGCATGCCAGCCGCTGGCATTTGCCGCTGCCAGACTTGCAAGCCACCAAAGCCTTCCTCAAGGCCAGCCTGGACGCCACGCTGGCCTTGCTCGCAGAAGAAGACGACTCCGATGCCGCGCTGTATTTTTACCGCCTGGCCTTGTTCCATGAGGACATGCATGGCGAAGCGGCGGTTTACATGGCGCAGGCTTTGGGCCTGGCGTTGCCCCCCGCGCTGGCGGGCGAGCACCCGGCTGCGGCCACTGTACCGGTGCAGACACTGCGGCTTGAGGCGGCTGATTGGACGCTGGGCTACGCAGACACCGGCCTGACCGCCCCAGACCAGCAGATGGCCAACGGCTTTGCCTTTGACAACGAGTTGGCGCCGCACACGGTGCACCTGGGCACTTACGGCATTGACAATCAGCCGGTGTCCTGGCGGCGTTACTTGCCGTTTGTGGCCGCAGGGGGTTATACCGATGCGCGATATTGGAGCGCTGCGGGCCGGCAATGGCTCAGCACCCAAACCAAATCCCAATCCCCAACTGACCTTTGCCCCCGCTACCTGCGCCACAGCCAAAATGCCGCAGGCAAACTCGTTTGGGAACAATGCCAATTTGGCCAGTGGCAGGCGCTGGCGCTGGACGCCCCGGCCTGTCACCTGAGCTACTTTGAGGCCGAGGCCTGGTGCCGTTGGGCGGGCCGCCAACTGCCCAGCGAGGCGCAATGGGAGCAGGCCGCCATGACACAACCCGGCTTTAACTGGGGCGAGGTGTGGGAGTGGACCGCCAGCACGTTCACCCGCTACCCCGGCTTTGAAGCCCACCCCTACCGCGACTACTCGGCCCCCTGGTTTGGCAGCCGCCCCGTGCTGCGCGGTGCCAGCCAGGCCACCAGCACCCGCATGGCGCACCCGCGCTACCGCAACTACTTCACGCCCGAGCGCCATGACATTCACGCGGGGTTCAGAACCTGCACTGCGTGACGCGGACAAATGGTCCGGCAAGGGCTGCAGGGTGACAGTCATCACAGGCTTGCGGTTCCCAGGAAAATCAGGCGCTGGCCCACAACACGGCAAAACGGCCCTGCGCTGGCGTGGGTGCATCGGTCCACACCCTGGGGCTGGCGAAACCAGCCTCTTGTAGCAACTGAGCAAACCCGGCCACCGTCCATTTATAGGAGTTTTCAGTGTGCATGCGCTCACCCCGGCTGAACGCGCGGCTGCCACCCGGCCACTGCACGCTCAGGTCACGCTGGGCCACCAGATGCATCTCGATGCGTGAGTCAACCGCATTGAACAGCGCATGGTGCGCCCAATCTGCCAGGCGCAGGTTGCTGCCCACCAGACGGTTCACGTTGGAAATCAGGTTGCGGTTGAAGGCGGCTGTGACCCCCAGCGCGTCGTCATAAGCAGCTTCCAGTTCAGCAGCATCTTTCACCAGATCCACACCAATCAGCAGCCCACTGCCCGCCACCGTGCCACAAGTCTGGCGCACCTGGCGCAAAAATGCCAAGGCCTGAACTGGTGTGAAGTTGCCAATGCTGGATCCCGGGTAAAACAACACCCGCGGGCCAGCACCCGGGTCACCGGCTTCGGGCGGCAAATCCAGCGTGTGTGAAAAATCCAGCCCGACCCCCACCATGTCCATCGCCGGGTACTGGCGTTGCAAGCTCTCCAGCGCACCGCGTAAAAAATCCACCGAGATGTCAACCGCCACGTAGCGCCCAGGCGCAAACACACCAAACAAACTGGCCGCCTTGGTGCAATTGCCCGCGCCCAGGTCAATCAGCGTGGCGCCGGTCGGCACACAGCTGGCCATGGCTTGGGCATGGTCACGAAAAATCGCCGCCTCGGTACGTGTGGGGTAGTACTCGGGCAATTCGGTGATGGCCTCGAACAAGCGTGAACCCAGCGCATCGTACAAAAACTTGGGCGACACCTCTGCGCCACCCGGCAGCGGGTTGGCCGTCAGCCCCTTGCACAACTCCTGGCGAATGACCTCGGCGCTGTCATGGTGAAGCTGAACGAATTGAGGTGTTTTCATAATTAAATTAATAGCTAAAAACGCTTTATTGATAAGGGCTAGAAGCTATTTTTATCAAAATAAATGCTGCGCCCTTGCCTCCCCTAACTCAAGTGGCGCAGCAGCACCTTGAGGTCGATCAGGGCTTGGCTTTGGCCGCTGCCACCAACTTGGCCAGGTCTTCACCACTTTTGTAATGCGGCACGCGAAACACCAGGCGTTTGGTACGCTGCAAAAAGCTGTTGCTGCCCTTGACCTCTTCGGTCCAGTACTTGTGGGCCAGTGCCAGATTTTGTTTTTCATCCACCTCAAACGCATCTTTGGAACCCTGGCCGCCAAAAATATAGAGCTTGCCATCGATCATTTTCCAAGTATCGGCATCACCGCCCCATGGAATGCCGTAGACCAGACCATTGGCGCAATAGCCGCCAAACTCGGGCAGGTACTTGGTGGGTGCCTGGTCAAACAGCGCCTTGCTTTCAGCTGAGGCAAAACGGAAATCCACGCCCTCATAGCTGCTGTGGTGCTGCGCCATGCCCGGCACGTATTTGCCTTGGGTGAAATAGGCGGTCACGTCAGCGCCCTTGAGAATAAGGCGCGCCTCCGGGTTGTCTGCCACCGCGTTCACCGGCTTGTAGTTGCCTGAGGGGTTTTGCGCCATCATCGCGCCACAGCCTGACAGTGTCAGGGCCAGCGACACCAGCAGGGCCGCGCCAGAAAATCGCATCTTGAAAGTGCGTGTCATGTAGTTTCTCCTGTTCACATCAAAGTTAAAAAATCAAAACTCGAAAATCAGCGTTGGGGCGGCACATCCGCATAAGGCGCGGGCCAACCCAGCAGCGCACTCGCGCGCTCACAGTCTATGCGCAGCTGGCCTGCGTCAGTTGCGGCCAGATGAACAATCCCATAGCGGTAACTGCCCAGCCACTTGAAATCACGCCGGATTTCTTTGCTGTCTTTGGGAAAACAAAACAGCAGCGCCCCGGGAAAGGCGTCATGAAAAGCCGCTTTTTGCATGGCTGTAGGTTGCACCACTTGAGCATCGGGCATGAAACTGCGGTACACAAAACTGGCCGCCGCACCTGCGGTCGGCTGGGCGCGTGGCAAGCTGGCGGGGTCTACCTGACGGGCCAGTGCCAGCGCCATGGCGTGCAGGTCAATGCCGAGCACCCGTAAATACAGATCAGAAAACTGCGAGGCCATGCGTGGGTTGAATTCAATCACGCCGATGCGGTCGGTGGCCGCATCATAAAAAAACTCCATGTTGAACAAGCCGTGGGTGAAGCCTACAGCCGCCAGAAAGCGCCTGGCCACCTCCAGCGCCCGCGCCTGCAAGGTGGCATCCAGCAGGCCGGGGAAGTCAAAGCGCATAAAGGCCTGGGTGCCTGGGTAGTGCATGGCATCCACCACCCCCAACAGATGGGTCTGGCCGTCAAACACATAGCCATCCAGGTTGTACTGAGCACCGGGCATGGGTTGCTCCAGCATCAGCTTGTGCGCC
Source organism: Burkholderiales bacterium (assembly GCA_038207945.1). Classification (GTDB taxonomy): domain Bacteria; phylum Pseudomonadota; class Gammaproteobacteria; order Burkholderiales; family Burkholderiaceae_C; genus Rhodoferax. The sequence goes on along the minus strand of JBBQZG010000032.1, from coordinate 16,716 downwards.
GTGCCAGCTTGCGGCAAGCGGGTGCGAGCAATGCGTTCGAAGGGCTCGACCAGGTGACGAATCACCCACAACTCCCACCAGCCAAAGCGGGTGTGGGCCTGCAACTCTTCCCGGCTATGAACGGTGCGCGCCAACACCGAAAACGCCGCCTTGACCGGTTTGACAAACGCCGGGTAACGCAAGCCGTCAGGAATCGGCTCGCCATACGCGGTGTTCAGTGGCACAAAGTCGCAGTTGGCCTCAGGGCAGACCTCGGCCAACACTTGCCTGGCATGCAGCTTGTGCTGACAAGCCAGCACGGCGTTCACCGAGGTGCCCGGCCAGCCCATGCGCTCGGCCAGCAAGGCGGCAGCCAACGCGCCAAATTGTTCGTGATTGGAAACCACCGCCGTCCAGCCGCGGCGCGTTGCCTGCCTGGCAAGGCGGTCGACGAAACGCGCCATGTCAAACCATGCCAGCTGTGCATTGCTGGGAAAACTGAACAGGTCAAACCCAGCCTCGTCAAACGGGTAAGTCGCTGCATTGCGCGCAAACCCCACCTGGTCCCAGTCGTAATTGAACAAGACCAGCGTTTTCACGCGTCAGCCCCGTTTCCAGTCATGGTACTTGCGCACCCAGGCCAGCAGCCGGTGCGGTTGGTGCGCGCGCTTCCACTCGCCTGCGGCGTATTTGTTGGCCTCAGACAAGGTGGGGTAGGTGTGGATGGTGCCTAGAATTTTGTTCAGCCCCAGGCCGTGTTTCATGGCCAGCACGTACTCGGCCAGCAGGTCGCCGGCGTGAGCGCCGACAATCGTCACGCCCAGAATGCGGTCTTTGCCGGGCACCGTCAGCACCTTGACGAAGCCTTGGGGCTGGCGGTACGGCCCGTCATCACAAATGGCGCGGTCGAGGTCATCCAGCCGGTAACGGGTGACTTCAAACGCCACGCCTAGCGTCAGGGCGTCCTGCTCATTCAGGCCAACGCGGGCCACTTCGGGGTCGGTGAAGGTGGCCCAGGGGATAACCGAATAGTCGGCCTTGAACTTTTTGAGGTCGCCAAACAACGCATTCACCGCCGCGTACCAGGCCTGATGGGCCGCGGTGTGGGTGAACTGGAACGGCCCGGCAACGTCGCCCACGGCGTAGATATTGGGGTAAAGCGTTTGCAGGTACGCGTTGATCTCGACTGTGCGCTGGGTCGGAATACCCAGGTCTTCCAGGCCATAACCTTCAAGGCGCGCCACCCGGCCCACCGCGCAGAGCAGTTGGTCGAACTCAATGCGCTTCTCGGCTCCCGCATGCTCAACCACCAGCACACCACCCGCTGGGCGCACCATGTCGGCCGACTCTTCTGCCGGCGCTTGACCCAACGCCAAGCCAGCGCCCGACGGGCTGCTGCCACCGGGCGGCATCTTTTCAACGCGCAGCGCCTTGTGGCCGGTGAGCACCGCCACCCCGTCGGCCCGCAGCGCATCAGCCACCAGCGAGGACACTTCCACGTCTTCCCGCAGCATCAGGCGCGGGGCCATCTCGACCTGCGTCACCTCTGAGCCAAGCCGGGCAAAGCTCTGCGCCAGTTCGCAGCCAATCGGCCCGCCGCCCAGCACCACCAGGTGTTTGGGTACGTCATCGAGCTTGGCAAAACTGTCCCACAGCGTGTCGCTGGTGACATAACCCACCTCACTGAGGCCCGGCAGCGGTGGCACAAACGGGCGCGCACCTGCAGCAATGACGATGTTGCGGGTGGTCAGCGTCTGTTTGCCCCCGCCGTTCAGGGCAATTTCAACCGTCCAGGGGTTGATGATCTTGGCGTAGCCCTGCAGCACCTCCACACCCAGGCCGGTGTAGCGCTCAATGCTGTCGTGGGGTTCAATCGCGGCAATCACCGCATGCACACGCGCCATCACTTTTTTAAATGAAATAGGCTTGTAACCATTGTATTCATTGCTTGAGTAGCTATTTAATCCATAGCGTTCAGCGTGTGCCATCTGGTGCGCCAGTTTGGCGCTTTTGATCAAGGCCTTGCTCGGCACACAGCCAAAATTCAGGCAGTCACCGCCCATCTTGTGGGCTTCCACCAGCGTCACTTTGGCTTTGACGGCGGCGGCAATGTAGGCCGACACCAGCCCGCCGGCACCGGCGCCAATCACCACCAGATTGCGGTCAAACGTCCTGGGCCGCACAGCCTTCCAGCGGGCATATACCTGGCGCTTTTTGATGGCGTCCACCACTTTGCGCGCCAGCAGCGGGAACACGCCCAGCAGCACAAACGAGCCGATCAGCGCCGGGCTCAAAATGCCTTTCAAAGAGGTGATGTGTGACAGCTGTGTGCCCGCATTCACAAACACCGCCGTGCCCGCCAGCATGCCCACCTGGCTGACCGCATAGAACACCCAAGTGCGCATCTTGGTCAGGCCCATCACCAGGTTGATAACAAAAAACGGTACCAGCGGCACCAGGCGCAAGGTGAACAGGTAAAACGCGCCGTCTTTCTCGATGCCTTTATTGATGTCTGCCAGACGCTTGGCAAACCTGGCCTCAATGCTGTCGCGCAGGACAAAGCGCGCCGTCAGAAACGCCAGCGTGGCCCCCAGGCTGGAGGCAAACGACACCAGCAGCAACCCCCAGCCGAAACCAAAGATCGCGCCGCCCGCCAGGGTGATGATGGTCGCCCCCGGAAAAGACAAGGCCGTGGAAAGCACATACAGGGCGAAATACACCGCCGCCACCGTGAAAGGTTGGCGCGCGTACAGGTCCAAAAATTGGGACTGACTCTGTTTCAGATAGTCCAGGCTCAGGTAGCGACCCAGGTCGAAGACCACAAACGCCGCAATGGCGGCAATGACAGCGACAAACAGCGAGAGTTTTTTGATGTTCATAAGAAACAGGTGTTGCAGGCCAGTTGGTCTTTGAAGATGCTTTTTTCTTACACCCCGCGCTTGTCTTGGCCGTGATCAAACGTTTTTTGTGCGGGAGCGCCAAGCCCCGATCAGCACCACCAGTCCCGGCACCAGAATCATGGCCCAGATGATCTTCTCCAGATTCACTTTGACCCACGGGATGCTGCCCAGGAAATAACCCGCCGTGCTGATACCCAGCACCCAGATCAGCGCCCCAATGATGTTGTACAAACTGAACTTGCCGCGGCTCATGGCCGCCACACCGGCAACAAAGGGCACAAAGGTCCGCAAAAATGGCATGAACCGGGCCACAATGATCGTGATACCGCCATAACGTTCATAAAAATTGTGGGCGCGGTCAAAGGCCGCCTTGTTGAAAAGGCGCGAGTTTTCCCACTTGAATACCTTGGGCCCGAAATATCGCCCGATGGAATAGTTGCACTGGTCGCCCAAAATGGCGGCCAGCAACAGCACCGAGACCGCCACCGGGTAACTCATGAGCCCGACACCACACATGGCGCCCACCACGAACAGCAGGGAGTCCCCCGGCAAAAACGGCATGACCACCACGCCGGTTTCGACAAAAATGATCAAGAACAACAGGGCATACACCCAGGCGCCATAGGTTTGGACAAACACTTCAAGGTGTTTGTCGACGTGCAGAATGAAATCGAGAAGAAAAGTGATGAGTTCCATGGGGCGGAATTATCCCCGGCGAATCGGTTGAGCTCATTTCACGCCCCAAAGACATATCCATAAATAATTAACAATTAATTACAAAATTCATCGCTAGCTTGATGTATGTCAACCAAACAGGTCCCGAAAAGCACGCATTTACCCTGGTAAAAGTTAAAGTCAGGCCCTTATTAAAGGAAAGTCGTTATGGATATTTTTCTACAGCTGATCGTGATTCTGGCTTGCCTGTTTTACGGCGCCAGAAAAGGTGGGGTGGCCCTTGGGTTGCTGGGTGGCATTGGCCTTGTCATCATGGTGTTTGTGTTTGGCTTGCCCCCTGGCAAGCCGCCGGTAGACGTGATGCTGACCATCATTGCCGTGGTGGCGGCATCGGCCACGCTGCAGGCCTCGGGCGGGCTGGAGGTGTTGCTCAAAGGCGCTGAAAAAGTGCTGCGCCGCAACCCCAAATACGTGTCGATCCTGGCACCTTTCACTACCTGCACGCTGACCATTTTGTGCGGCACCGGCCACGTGGTCTACACCATGTTGCCGATCATTTACGACATCGCCATCAAGAACAACATCCGGCCCGAACGCCCCATGGCGGCATCATCCATTGCCAGCCAGATGGGCATTCTGGCCAGTCCGGTATCGGTGGCGGTGGTGGCGCTGGTGGCGTTTTTGGCCAAGGTTCCGGTCGACGGTCACATCATTGACTTCATCCAAGTGCTGTCGATCACCATTCCCTCCACTTTGGCCGGTGTGCTGATGATTGGTATCTTCAGTTGGTTCCGTGGCAAAGACCTTGACGATGACGTTGAGTTCCAAAAACGCATTGCCGACCCGGAACAACGCCAGATCGTCTACGGCGAGAGCGCCACGTTAATGGGCAAAACCCTTGAGCGCGGCCAATGGGTCGCCATGTGGATCTTTTTGGGCGCCATCGCGGTAGTCGCCATTTTGGGCGCGTTCCCTGGTCTGCGGCCAGCCTTTGGCGGCAAGCCGCTGTCCATGGTGCTGACCATCCAGATGTTCATGTTGCTGGCAGGCGCGCTGATCATCCTGCTCACCAAAACTGACGCCTCCACCATTGGCAAGACCGAGGTGTTTCGCGCCGGTATGATTGCCGTCGTGGCTGTGTTTGGTATTGCCTGGATGGCCGACACCGTGTTTGAAGCCCACCTGCCAGAACTCAAACTCGCCTTGACTGAACTGGTAAAAACCCAACCTTGGACCTATGCCATTGCGTTGTTGCTGGTGTCCAAATTGGTGAATTCCCAAGCTGCGGCCATCAGCGCCATGGTGCCTGTGGGCCTTGCTATTGGTGTGCCACCCGGCTACATCGTGGCGTTTGCCGCGGCGTCTTACGGCTATTACATCCTGCCGACCTACCCCAGCGACCTCGCTGCCATCCAGTTTGACCGCTCGGGCACCACCCGCATTGGCAAGTACGTGATCAACCACAGCTTTATCCTGCCGGGCCTGATTGGTGTCAGCACCTCCTGCCTGATCGGCTACTTGCTGGCCGGTGCCTACGGTCTGATCTGACGTTCAAAACGGTTATGGGCCGCACCCCGCTGGGTGTGATTCAACGTGAGGTGGGCTTTAGATGAATGGCTTTTCCCAATGCACTCAGGCGCGTCTATTGGGTTGAGGTAGGCATCACGGTGGTGAGTGAATCAGCCGGGCGATACGCTTTGCTGCGTGTCCCCCGCCCGCTGCGCGGTCTCCTCCTTGACCTACGCAAAGCGCATCACCCGACTGATTCTGCGAGCGAGTTGGTACGCTGGCAGGGGGAAGTCAAGAGTTGCCTGAGTTGGATGTGCTGCGAATGGGTGTGAGCCGTTGACTGCAGTAATTCTGACTCAGACGGCGTAGGCACGGTGATTGGGCTTTGAGGTGAAAGACGCGCGTCGGCAACCGCTTGCATACCGCAGCTTCAATTTCGCGTGTGTTTTCACCCCAAAACCGCATGCGCATGGCCCAATCGCCGGGCCATGACCGGCCCCCTAAAATGGCCAGGTGAATACTTCCACCGCTGCCCTGACCATGCCCCCCCGCCGCCCGATCCGTGAACTCCCTGACGAGCTGATCAGCCAGATCGCTGCGGGCGAAGTGGTGGAGCGGCCCGCCTCGGTGGTGCGCGAGCTGGTCGACAACGCGCTGGACGCAGGAGCCACCCAGGTCACCGTGCGACTGCTGGCCGGAGGGGTGCGCCTGATCAGTGTGGAAGACGATGGCTGCGGCATCTTGCCCGATGAGTTGCCCATTGCCTTGAAGCGCCACGCCACCAGCAAGATTGGCAGCCTGGCAGACCTTGAATCGGTCGGCACCATGGGCTTTCGGGGCGAAGCCCTGGCAGCTATTAACTCTATAGCTGACTGTGCTTTGCTATCAAGGGCTACAGGCCAGAATCATGCTTATCTTCTGGAAGGTCAGACGGGTGAACTCAAGCCGGTGGCGCGCAGTGTCGGCACCACGGTCGAGGTCAAGGAGCTGTTTTTCTCGACCCCGGCACGGCGCAAATTCCTGAAAACTGACGCCACCGAGCTGGCGCATTGTGTGGAAGCCGTGCGTCGCCACGCCCTGGCCCGGCCAGATGTGGGTTTTGCCATCTGGCATGAAGGTAAGCTGGTAGAACATTGGCGCCGCTGTGGCGAGGCGGGCAGCCTGCCTGCGCTTGAGCAACGCCTGGCCGATGTGCTGGGCAGTGACTTTGTGGCGCGCTCGGTGTGGGTCGATTTCTCCAGCGCTGCACCCGGCCGGCCAGATTACGCACCGGTCATCAAGGTCTGGGGCCGCGCCGGCATTCCGGACGCGGCCCGGGCCCGCGCCGATCAGCAGTTTTGCTACGTGAACGGCCGCTTTGTGCGCGACAAGGTCATGACCCACGGTGCCCGCAGCGCCTATGAGGACGTGCTGCACGGCCAGCGCCAGCCGATCTACGCGCTGTATGTGGCGATTGACCCCACGCGGGTCGACGTGAACGTGCACCCGACCAAGATTGAGGTGCGTTTTCGTGACAGCCGCGAAGTGCACCAGGCGGTGCGCCGTGCCGTGGAAAGCGCCTTGGCCACGCCACGCGCAGGCCAACTGGCAACGAATGCGGCTGAACTGGCAGCCACGCCGCCAGCACGGCCCGGCCAAGCCCCCGATTGGGGTCAGGCCCTGCCGCCTGATTCTTATATACAAAATAAGCCTCCAGCCCAAGCGCTATATGCGCAAACAGCTATGCATTTTGAAGCACCCGCAGGACACCGGGTGAGTGACCTGGGTGCGCTGTGGCAAATCACCACGGCCGTGTCTGCCGAACCAGTCGAAGCGCCCGACGCTGGCCCGTTGCCCGTTAGCCCAACGCCGACGCAAGATCAGCCAACACCTCCCCTGCACACCGGTGACTGGCCGCTCGGTCGGGCGCTGGCGCAGCTCAAAGGCGTCTACATCCTGGCTGAAAACACCCAAGGCCTGGTGATTGTGGACATGCATGCTGCCCATGAACGCATCGTCTACGAGCGCCTGAAAGCGCAGTGGTCTGTCGCGGGCGACACGGCAGCGCACCCGACCGCCTTGAGCAGCCAGCCGCTGCTGATTCCTGCCACCTTTGCCGCCACACCGCTGGAGGTCGCCACGGCAGAGGCCAACGCGGCGACGCTGCACCTGTTCGGGCTGGACATCACGCCGTTCTCTGGCAAGACACTGGCCGTGCGCGCCGTGCCCACCACGCTGGCGCAGGGTGATGCGGTAGCACTGGCGCGCAGCGTGCTGGCCGAACTCAGCCAGCATGAGGCCAGCACGGTGATACAGCGCGCCCACAACGCGTTGCTTGGCACCATGGCCTGCCATGGTGCGGTGCGCGCCAACCGGCGTTTGAGCTTGGAGGAAATGAATGCCCTGCTGCGTCAGATGGAGGCCACCGAGCGCAGCGACCAGTGCAACCACGGCCGCCCCACCTGGCGCCAGATCAGCCTGCGCGAACTCGATGCGCTGTTCATGCGCGGACGTTAATCAAATTGACCTCTAGCCCCCGTATCCATTGCGCAAGTAGCTATTTATTTTGCTGACACCCTTAAGACAGCTGGTGCGACATCCAGCACAACGCAACCGCCTCATCACCGAGCTGCGCGGCCTCTGGCATCTGGCGTGGCCGATTCTGATTGGCCAATTGGCCTATGTGGGCATGGCCGTGGTGGAAGTGGCCATGGCCGGGCACGCCTCCGCCCAGGACTTGGCCGGGGTGTCGCTTGGGGTATCCATCTGGAACATGCTGATCATCAGCATCATGGGCGTGATGATGTCCATCAACCCGGTGGTCGCACACCAGGTTGGCGCTGGGGACCTGACCCAGGTGCCTCACGTGGTGCGTCAGGCCCTGTGGAAAGCGCTGGGCATCGGCCTGCTGGGCACGGTGGCGGCCAATCTGGCCGCCCTGCTGTTCGACCAGATGGCGCTGGAGCCTTATGTGCATGATTTGGCCGTGAGTTTTGTGCAGGTCACCAGCCTGGCCATACCCCTGTTTGCCTGCTACCGCGTGCTGTACGGCTACAGCACCAGCATCAACCAGACCAAGCCACTGATGGTGATTGCACTGTTGTCCTTGTTGCTGAACATCGTTGTCAACTGGACGCTGGTGTTTGGCAACCTGGGTTTCCCCCGGCTGGGCGGCTTGGGTTGTGCCTGGGCCACGTTGGCCACCGTCACCTTCAATCTCCTGGCACTGCTGTGGTGGATGCATCACTCAAGCGCCTACCGTGCCAGTTGGCCCTTCAGCCATTTTGAGCCGCCGCACTGGCCACAAATCAAAACCCTGTTGAAGCTTGGTCTGCCGATTGGCATCACCTACTTTGCCGAAACCAGCGCCTTCAGCTTGATTGCGCTGTTGATCGCCAAGTTTGGCAGCACACAAATGGCGGCGCACCAGATCGCGCTCAACTTCACCTCGCTGGTGTTCATGGTGCCCTTGAGCCTGGGCTTGGCGCTGCTGACGCGCGTTGGCCAGTCGCTTGGCGCGGGCGACCCGGTGCTGGCACGTTACCAGGCTTGGGTGGGTGTGGCCGTGGGTCTTGGGTTTGCCGTGGTGTCGGCTGTGCTGATGGCGCTCTTCAGTCAGGAAATCGCCAAGGCTTACACCAGCGATCCGGCGGTGATTGCCTTGACGGTGCAGCTGCTGTTTCTGGCGGCCGTGTTCCAGCTCTCGGATGCCACTCAGGTGGTCAGCGCGTGCGCCATTCGCGGCTACAAGGTCACGCGTTCGCCGATGGTGATTCAACTCACCGCGTTCTGGGTGTTTTCTCTGCCGCTGGGCTACTGTCTGGGCCTGGCACCGAGCTGGATGCCCTGGACGCCTGCACAACCGATGGCTGCACAGGGGTTCTGGATATCACTGATTGTCGGTTTGACAATTGCTGCGCTGGGCCTGACCGCACTGCTGCGGCTCGTGGCGAAAAGCAGGCTCCCCGCAAACCACCCCGCGCATTGACTCAGTGCAACGGCACCCCGGTCTTGGACTGCAGTTCTTCCATCGTCACGCCCGGTGCGCGCGAAACCACTTTCAGCCCGTGCGGCGTGATGTCCATGACCGCCAGGTCGGTGATGATGCGGTCAACCACACCCACGCCGGTCAGTGGCAGGGTGCACTTTGGCAAAATCTTCAGGTCAATGGTGCCGTCTTTCTTTTTCGCCACGTGTTCCATCAGAATGACAACACTTTTCACGCCGCCCACCAGGTCCATCGCGCCGCCCATGCCTTTGACCATCTTGCCGGGAATCATCCAGTTGGCCAGGTCACCGGTTTCGCTGACCTGCATGGCACCCAAAATGCTCAGGTTGATTTTGCCGCCGCGAATCATGGCAAAGCTGTCGTGGCTGCCAAAAATGCTGGAGCCGGCAATGGTGGTCACGGTTTGCTTGCCGGCATTGATCAAGTCGGCATCCACCTCGTCCTCAGTGGGAAACGGGCCAATGCCCAGCATGCCGTTTTCGCTTTGCAGCCAGACCTCAATCTCAGGTGACACAAAGTTGGCCACCAGCGTGGGCAGGCCGATGCCCAAATTCACATAAAAACCGTCCTGCAGTTCCTGGGCAGCCATAGCGGCCATCTCGTCGTGTGTCCAAGCCATGATCAAACTCCTGCTTTCTGGGTGATGGTTCTTTTCTCAATGCGTTTTTCCGGCTTGGCATTGAGCACGATGCGGTTCACGTAGATGCCAGGCAAATGCACGCTGTCGGGGTCAAACGTGCCGACCTCAACGATTTCCTCGACTTCCACCACAGTGATCTTGCCAGCCATGGCCACGGCCGGGTTGAAGTTGCGCGCCGTCCGACGGAACAGCAAATTGCCACTCTTGTCGGCTTTCCATGCTTTCACCAGCGACACCTCAGGCACCAGGGCGTATTCAAGAATGTGCACATGGCCATCAAACACGCGGTTTTCCTTGCCCTCAGCCACCAGTGTGCCCACGCCGGTGCGCACATAAAACGCGGGAATGCCTGCGCCACCCGCGCGCAGTTTTTCGGCAAGCGTGCCTTGTGGCGTGAATTCAAGCTGCAGTTCACCTGCCAGGTACTGGCGCTCAAACTCTTTGTTTTCACCCACGTAGCTGGAAATCATCTTGCTGATCTGGCGCGTTTCAAGCAGCTTGCCAAGGCCAAAGCCGTCGACCCCCGCGTTGTTGCTGATCACAGTCAGGTCGGTCACGCCGGTGTCGCGCAAGGCATCGATCAGCGCCTCAGGAATGCCACACAGGCCGAAACCGCCAACCGCCAGCAATTGGCCGTCCTTGACGATGCCGCGCAGCGCTTCCGCTGCTGAAGGGTAAATTTTGTTCACTGCGAATCTCCATAAAAAAACAAACCAACTCTGTCATCACTCAACCAGACGTACGATACTACTTAATCACATACGTAGTTTTTCGTAAGGTACAAACCCTAACCCGCCCTGGACGTGCACCGATGGACATTGATTACCGCCTGGCGTTTGAAATGGCCCCCGTGGGGCTGGCCTTGTCGCGCAACCGAACCATGGTGGACTGCAATCGCCACCTGTGCGAGATGTTTGGTGCGACGCCCGAGCAGCTCGTCGGCCAATCCTTCCGGGTGCTGTACCCCAGCGCGGATGAGTTTGAGCGCACCGGCGAGCGCATTGCGCCTCTGCTGAACCGCAACGGCACTTACGCCGATGACCGCATCATGAAGCGACTCGATGGCCGCTACCAGGGAGAAACCTTCTGGTGCCACGTGACAGGACGCGCCCTGAACCAGGCCGCCCCGCACGAGGCAGGCATCTGGACCTTTGAAGACTTGAGCGAGAGGCGACCTGTCAAGGCCGAACTCACTGCGCGTGAGCGTGAAGTGGCCGCACTTTTGATGGATGGCCTGACCAGCAAAGAGATTGGCCGTGCACTGGCCATCAGCCACCGCACCGTCGAAATTTACCGGGCCCGCCTGATGCGCAAATACAAGGCCTCCAACACGGGCGATCTGGTGCACAAACTGATGGCCGGTTGACACACGATTGAGTCCGGCATCGCGCTGCTATCATGATGCAGGTCAAAATGCCAGTCACCACGGTGACAGAAAATCCAATCAGATTCAACCCACTTTCAAGGAGCGCACACCATGGTCACTGCCAAAAAAACCAGCACCCCAAAACCAGCCTCTGTTGTCGCGCCTGCACCGGCAAAACCGGTCGCCGCGAAAAAACCAGCCGTCAAAAAATCGGTGAGCCCGGCGGTACCCGCAGCCGCTACGGCGTTGGCTGCTGCGCCTGCCAAGCCGGAGGCCAAGGCCAAACCCAACGCCAGCATCGCCAAACCAAAAATTGTGCCTGCCGCCCAAGCCAAATCCGCACTGAGTGCCGCGCAACGCAACAATTACGTCGAAGTGGCCGCTTTCTACATTGCCGAGCGGCGTGGTTTTACCCCAGCCAACCCGGCAGATGACTGGATTGCCGCAGAACTTGAAGTTGACCGCTTGATCGCAAGCGGCCATTTCAACAACTGAACTGCGCCCTCAGGCGGTCGCCTCAACTGGCTGCCGCAGAGGCCATAGCCTCTTGGGGAGTTTCATAAATGTGAGCAGCCAAGCCTCGGCTCTCAAGGGCTTCACCCAGTTTCAATCGCATAAATGCACTTGTGGTGTAACGTGAGACATTGGTGTAAAACTGGTCACTGATCTGTTTGACCATGGCGGAGTAATCGTCCACCACGGCCTCGTCGATCTGAAAATCGTCGTAATTCACCACCACCGCAATTTTGTGCCCGATGGGGCGGCACAGCGCCTCGGTGGCGTGGCGAATGTCTTCCACATCTTTTTTGCTGCGCACGCGCAAGCCCTGAAAGTTGTAAAAGGCCATGCCCTTGCCCGCCTCGTATTGCATGCGGTCAACCAGGCTGATGGAAAGCAACAAATCCTTGAGCTGCATGGGTTCAGGCAAAAACAGGCGCGCATCCATTGGCTGCGGGTTGTTGATGATGGGTTTGAACGCCATGTGCGCCAGAATGTCGCGCTCAATGTCAATGCCTGGCGCCACTTCAATCAGTTCCAGGCCTTGCGGGGTCAAGGCAAAGACACAACGCTCGGTCACGTACAGCACGTTTTGCCCGTTGCGTGCGGCATACGGGCCGCTGAAGGTGACTTGCTCAATTTTGTTGACAAATTTTTGAGCGCGCCCTTCCTGCAAAATCTTCAACGCGCCGTTTTTAACCACAATTTTCAAGCCACCTGCGGTGAAGGTGCCGACAAACACCACGGTCCGGCTGTTTTGGGTGATGTTGATGAAGCCACCCGCACCGGCCAGCTTGGGGCCGAAACGACTGACGTTGATGCTGCCCGAGGGGTCGCATTCGGCCAGCCCCAGGCACGCCAGATCAAGCCCTCCGCCATCGTAAAAATCAAACTGCTGGTTCATGTCGATGACCGCATCGGGGTTGGTGGCGGCACCGAAATTCATACCAGAGGCTGGCATGCCGCCAATCACACCGGGCTCGGCGGTGAGCGTCATGTATTTCAGAATTTTTTCCTCATTGGCCACTGCGGCCACGCCCTCGGGCATGCCAATGCCCAAATTCACCACGGAATTTGGCAGCAACTCGAACGCGGCCCGGCGTGCAATCACCTTGCGTTCATCGAGCGGCATGGGCGCCAGGGCGTCCAGCGGCACGCGCACCTCGGCTGAATAAGCCGGGTTGTAGACGCCGCCCAGATTTTGCGGATGGTTCTCAGGCTGGGCCACCACCACGCAGTCCACCAAAATGCCGGGCACCTTGACGCGTCGTGGGTCCAAAGTGCCGCGCTCGACAATACGCTCGACCTGGGCAATCACCAGGCCGCCACTGTTGCGGGTGGCCGTGGCGATGGCCAACACATCTTGCGTCAGGGTTTCGCGCTCCATCGTCAGATTGCCCTCGGCATCGGCACTGGTGGCACGAATGAAGGCCACCGAGATCGGCAGGGTTTTGTAATACAGCAGCTCCTGGCCACCGAGCTGAATCACTTCAACCATGTCTTCAGTGGTTTTGCTGCCAATCTTGCCGCCCTCAAGGCGTGGGTCGACAAAGGTGCCCAAACCCACTTTGGAGGCGGTGCCTGGCAGCCCGCAGGCAATGTCACGGTACAGGTGGGAGATCACGCCCAAGGGCAGGTTGTAGGCCTCAATTTTGCTTTGCAGCGCCAATTTGCCCACTTGTGGCACCAGCCCGTAGTGGCCGCCAATTACCCGCTTGAGCATGCCCTCGTGGCCCAGATGGTTGACACCACCGCTGGCCCCATCACCCGGGCCACCCCCAAACAGCAGGGTCAAATTTTTCGGTGAGCCGGTTTCCAGAAAGCGCTGCTCCAGGGCCAGGATCAGCTCCACAGGCACGCCATTGCTGCCAAATCCAGAGCAGCACAAGGTGTCACCATCGCGCAATATGGCGATGGCCTCCACGGCTGAGACAACTTTTTTACGCATGAAAAACTCCTTGTTTGTTAACCCGATGTGCGCTTGAAATTCGTGCGCTTAACTGACGATGGCCCGCATCCAGTCGGGCAGTTCCATCGCCTTTTGTTTGGGAAAATCCACCCAGATGGTGGTGGCACCGCCTGCGGCGTAAATTTCGCCGGGCTGGTCAGTCATTTCCATGGTGCCCCAGGTCTCAAATGTGGTGCGACCAGGCTCGCTGGTGTACATCTTGACCAGCACGTCACCAGGGTATTCCAGCTGCTTGTAAAAGTTGCAAAACGCATTGACGATCACCGGGCCCTCACCCAGCGGGTTGGGCATGGCACCCACGGCCCGCAACCAGTCAATGCGGATGGTTTCAAGGTAACGAAAATACGTTGTGTTGTTGACGTGCCCCATGGCATCCATGTCGCCCCAACGGATCGGTATCACCACGTCAAACACCAGCTTTTTCTGCTCCGGAATGTCAAATTTCATGTCGGTCTCCTTTGTTTTGAACGGGTCGAATTGGCGTCTTCGGGCCACGTCCAGTGGGGCGCAGCCGCGGCAAACACCTCCATCACCAGCAGCGCCGCACCGTGGCGGGTAAATACTGAGCGACGCGCCGGCAAAGCCGCCCGCGTGATGGGTGTGCCAGCGGCACAATGCCAGGATGCAGCCACATGACGCTGCAACGGGCTCTGGCGCTTGAGTTGCGTGAACGCCAGAGGCTGTCGTGTGATGCCCGAGCGCTTGAACAACACATCTGCCAAAGGTCGGCTACCCAGACCCCGAACCGAGCGCCACGCACCCACAGAGTCGCCATACGCCGTGACGCTGCGTGCAAAGACCATTGGCTTGCCATCTACCCGCAGCAGCACCTCGCGCGCGTAACCCGTGCGCTGCACACCCAGGCCCAAAGCCGTGGCCTCATCAGATGTGAGTGCCTGGCGGCCTTGGCACAGCACCTGCACACTGAAATGCTCACCCGTGGCCGACAACCGCGCACTGAGCGACCCAGACGCCTGCAACCAGCGCCGCAAGCCGCCACGCGACGAGGTAAAGGTCTTCCATGCCATCATCGATGCGCCCTGATGGAGGCCATGATGCCCAGCGTAAAAAGCACTGCTGCCAGCCACTGCGCGGCAGCGGGCCAGGCACCGTCCCAGACAAACGAGTAAAACAAGGCAAACAAGGTCTCGCTCACAATCAGTTGGCCACACAAACTGACGCTCAGGCGCTGGCTGGCCACATTCCACAAAATGCTGGCAGCCCATGCGGAGCCAATGCCAGTTACTATACAAACAGTAGCTAGTAGCGCTTTATTGTCAAGGGCTAGAAGGTCTTTTGACTCGGAACCAGCCACCAGCCACAACAGCAGCGCACCGACACCGGTGGCCACGCCAATCCAGTTGGCCCACTCGGTAGCACTCACCTCCGGGTGGCGTTTCAGCCAGGCAGCATTGACCAGCGCAAATGCCGTCCAGCACAACATGGCGCCAAGCGCCAGCAGCACGCCCAGCCAAAACTGCCCGTCACCCGAGGGGGCTTGAGCGGCTTGACCCAGTGAAGATTGCATCATCAACGCCAGCCCACACAGAGTGAGCAACAGCCCCGGCAGCAAACCAGACCATTTAAGGTCCTCGGGCTTGCCCAGCAGCATGATCCAGATCGGAATGGTGCCAATGATCAGCGTAGGCACTTCACTGCCCGCAAACACAACAGCTTGTGCCAGCAGCAGGTAATAACCGGTGGCCCCAAGCAGGCTCATACCCAGCGCGGTGACCGCTTGACGCGCTGTGGGCCAGCTGTGTTTGCGCCAGGTCAGCACCATGACCAGCGCCGCCATGCCCCCGTAGCTGAGGAAGCGCCCGGCGGTCAGGTCGACCGAACTCAGGCCCGGTGTCATGCGTGGCACCACAAAAACCAGCCCCCACAACGCGCCCGCAGCCAGACCCGCTGCGATTCCTGTCCACATGCCGTCTTAAACAGCAAACCCGTCGTCGGCGGAAATCACCGCACCATTGATGAAGTGGCTCTGGTCCGAGCACAGCATCACCAGCAGAGCGTCCAGGTCTTTCGGCTGGCCAATGCGCTTGCGTGGCAACATTTGAATCAGCTTTTGACCCTGTGCGGTTTGCCAGTGGGCATGGTTGATTTCGGTGTCAATGTAGCCCGGGCAAATGGCATTGACGTTGATGCCAAACTTGCCCCACTCCAGCGCCATGGCTTTGGTCATCTGAATGACGGCCGCCTTGCTCATGCAGTACACGCCAATTTTGGGCAACACCTTCAGGCCCGCCATGCTGGCCACGTTGATGATGCGTCCACCGGTAAAGCTGCCTGGTGCGGAGCCCTGGGCACGGGCCAACATGCGTTTGCCCACCTCTTGCGCCACAAAAAATGCGCCCTTCACGTTGGTGTCAAACACATCATCAAAATCATCTTCGCTGACGTCCTGAATCCGCTGGGTTGTGCTGACGCCAGAGTTATTGACCAGAATGTCGATGGAGCCCACTTCGGTTTCAGCATGCGCCACGGCTGACCTGATGGACGCCTGATCGGTCACGTCCAGTTCAATCACATGCGCGTCGCCGCCCTCACCGTCAATTTGCGCCCGCAATTCCTTGAGTTTCTCGACGCGCCGACTGGCCAGCACCACCGCCGCACCCGCTGCGGACAAGGTCCGCGCAAACTGTGCGCCGAGCCCGCCAGAGGCACCCGTGATAAAAGCCACCCGCCCGGATAAGTCAATGCTGTAAGTCATGTTCAGATCTCCAATGAAAGTAGAACGGTCGTTCTATTGTGAGCAATCTCTTGCCTAAAATCTGGTTTTGTCGAAGACAATTCACTGCAGTTTTAGCCAACGTCACTTTGGCTTGAGTTTAATCAGTTGAAGACAGCGCAGGATCATCTTTGGCCTGGGTCTGTCCCACCCTGTTGATGTAAAGAAAGACGCACCATGACACCACAAGACATCCTGGCCCAGCACGGCCCCCGCGA
Source organism: Burkholderiales bacterium (assembly GCA_038207945.1). GTDB lineage: Bacteria > Pseudomonadota > Gammaproteobacteria > Burkholderiales > Burkholderiaceae_C > Rhodoferax. The sequence continues at coordinate 240 of JBBQZG010000032.1, read as the reverse complement.
ATCAATGGACTACGACGTCGTTGTCGTCGGTGGTGGCCCCGCCGGCCTGGCCACCGCCATCCGCCTGAAACAACTCGCAGCCAAAAAAGGGGGCGAATTGTCTGTGGTGGTGCTCGAAAAGGGTGCCGAGCCCGGTGCCCACATCCTCTCAGGCGCAGTGCTTGATCCGAAATCTCTCACCGAACTGTTTCCCAACTGGAAAGCCCTGGGTGCGCCGCTGAACCAGCCGGTGACCGATGA
>JBBQZG010000031.1:0-25302 GCA_038207945.1 Burkholderiales bacterium | reverse complement strand
ACCAGACCCACCACCTTGCCGCCGTCAATCACGGGGAAACCCGACACACCCAACTGCTCGGACAAGGACATCACCTGGCGCACGGTGTGCTGCGGTGTGATCACCACCGGGTCACGCAGCACGCCGGACTCGTAGCGTTTGACCTTGGCCACTTTGGCCGCTTGCTGCTGCGCTGTCATGTTTTTGTGCACAATGCCAATGCCGCCCTCCTGGGCAATGGCAATCGCAAGACGGGATTCTGTGACGGTGTCCATGGCCGCTGAAACCAGCGGCAGGTTGAGCGCAATGTTGCGGGTGAAAAGGGTGGCGAGGGAGGTGTCCTTCGGGAGGACTTGGGAGTACGCTGGCACCAGTAACACATCGTCAAAGGTGAGCGCTTTACCAATCAGGCGCATATTTAAAGCTCCAAATCGTCGATTGTATCTGGCGGGTGCCCCCCAGGCTGACATAAACTCACGCCATGAAGCATTCACTTTGCCTATTTTTGCTCGTCTTGGGCCTACTCCCCCTAAGTGCCAACGCCCAGTGGGCATGGACAGACGTGGATGGCCGCAAGGTTTTCAGTGACCGCGCACCACCAGCTGGCGTCCCTGACAAAAGCATCTTCAAACGCCCAGGTTCTGGCACCCGCCTGATAGCCCAGGATTTGTTGCCAAAAAATGCGGCCGACGAGCTTACGGCCAAAACGTCCGAGCCCTCGCAGCCGGGTAGCAGCAGCCCGAAAGCTACCGGTGTCGACAAAGAGCTGGCTGAGCGCAAGAAAAAAGAAGAGCAGACGGAAGCCGCTCTGCGCAAAGCGGCAGAGGACCGCGTCACTAAGGCGAAAGCTGACAACTGCCAACGTGCCAAGCAAGCGCAAAAAGGTCTGGATTCAGGCGTCCGCATCGGGCGCATCAACAGCCAGGGCGAACGTGAAATCATGGACGATACAGCGCGTGCGGCAGAATCCAAACGTATTCAGGCCGTCGTGGACAGCGATTGCAAATAAGCCAACTCATCGTGCCAACACGGGTACCGGTCAGCGATCAACGTCAGTAGCCGGCCTTTGCGCCCGCGCGTTTTTTAACAAACAAACCGGCGCTGCGACTGCCTTGGCGGGCGAATCGCTCCCGGCGTGCCACTTTGGGGTCAACCCGCAAGGATCGGTAAACTTCCACGCGGTCTTGGTCACGCAACAGCTGGTCCAGCGGCGCTTTTCTGCCCCAGACACCAACCACAGTGTGAAGGTTGTCGATTTCCGGGTAACGGGCAAGCAAACCGCTTTCTTGCAGGGCCTGTAACACGCTGCACGGTGCAGGTAATTCGAGGTTGACTTCTTTGACCTCACGCACTGCCGGTGAGTAAACCACCGTCACACTCAACTGGCTTTCACTCACCATAAACCTGTTTGGCGCGCTTGACGAAGGCGTCGACCATGCTGCCGGCAATTTTGTCGAACACGGGGCTGATGAGACGCCCCAGTGCATTGTCGAAGCCATAAGTCAATGCAAGTTCCACCTTGCAGGCGCGTTGCTCAGTCTCGCCCAAGGGCAAAAAATTCCATTCACCCTCAAGCTTGGAAAAAGGCCCGTTGACCAGGTCGATGATCACCTGACGGTCTTGAATGTGCGCATTGCGGGTGGTGAAAGTTTGATGGATGCCAGAGAAAGCAATGCCAATTTCAGCCAGCATGCCATTTTCTTCCAGCGACACCACGCGTGCTTTGTCGCACCATGGCAAGAATTGCGGGTATTGATCGACATCAGTCACCAGCCGATACATTTCGGCCGGGCTGTACCAGATTAAAACGGACTTTTTGACTGTTTTCATAGAATGGGGCCTGCCCGGGATTGTAGTCAAGCCTGGTACGCATTTACAAAAACTCCAAATTCACGACATGGCCAAAAAACCAGACTCCTCAAGCCGCATCGCCGACAACAAGAAAGCTGCCTTCAATTATTTTTTTGAGGAACGCTTTGAAGCGGGCATTGTGCTGGAAGGCTGGGAAGTCAAATCGCTGCGCGAAGGCAAAGTCCAGTTGACCGATGGCTATGTGTTGATACGCAATGGCGAACTGTTCATCATCGGCCTGCAAATCCAGCCGCTAGGCACCGCCTCTACCCACATCAGCCCCGATAAGCAACGTACCAAAAAGCTGCTGATGCACAGGGAAGAAATCAAGCGCCTCATTGGCAAGGTTGAGCAAAAAGGGTACACCCTGGTGCCAATCAACCTGCACTGGAAAAATGGCAAGGTGAAATGTGAGGTTGCGCTGGCCAAAGGCAAAGCCGAGCACGACAAGCGTGACACCATCAAAGACCGCGAAGGCAAGCGCGAGGTGGAACGCGCCATGAAAACGCACCGGCAATAATATATTCTGAACAAGCGGAATAAAACCGCTGCGCCCAGTGTTCATGGGTATGCAAATGCTTGTTTGCTTTCACCCAACCCTGGAGTTCACCATGACTTTCAAATCACCCGCATTTTTCGTCACCGCTGTCACCCTGGCCGTTCTGGCAGGATGCGCATCCATGTCTTCCGCTCCCGCCAAAGTCTCCGATGGCGTGCTGGTAGGCCCCAGCGGCATGACACTTTACACCTTTGACAAGGATGTGGCTGGCAGTGGCAAGTCCACTTGTAATGGACCCTGCGCCACCAATTGGCCTCCGCTGGCTGTGGCTCAGGGTGATTCTGCAAGTGGTGATTTCAGCATCATCACCCGTGACGATGGCAGCAAACAATGGGCCGTCAAGGGCAAACCCGTCTATTACTGGGCCAAGGACAGCAAGCCCGGCGACAAGACGGGCGATGGTTTCAACAAGGTCTGGCAAGTCGCAAAGCCTTGATCAAGCGCAGCAGTCAGCAGCCTCGTGCATCCTGAAGCAACATTCCATGAGTGCACGACGGGGGTAAGCCCATGAGCCAAGAGCTCATCGTGGCCCAGATCCCATCTTTGCGCCGCTATGCACGGGCATTGACGGGAAACGCCTGGGCAGCTGATGATTTGGTGCAGGACACGCTGGAGCGGGCCTGCAGCAAATGGCGTTTGTGGTTGGTGGGCTCCAATCTGCGTGCTTGGCTGTTCAGCGTGATGCACAACCTGTTCATCAATCAGCTCCGCCAGTCAACTGGGGGCGGACCTTTGATGCTGGTCGACATTGCTGATCTGGCCGGCGAGCTTCAGGCGCCCGAGACAGACCCGGGACAGATGCTCGACTTGCAGCGCTGCTTACTGCGTCTGCCCCCGGCGCAGCGCGAGGTGCTGCTGCTGGTCAGCATGGAAGACATGAGTTATGCCGAGGTTGCCAAGGTCACGGGTGTCCCGATAGGTACTGTGATGTCACGGCTGTCACGCGCCAGAATCCGCTTGCAGGCGTTGCTGGATGCACCGGCTCGCCAAGCAGAGGCGGCGCTGATGAGCCATGTGACCGTGACCCCTATCCAGGCCCTGCATCGGTTTAAATAAGCCTCTGACTGCCATGAAACAGACGATCAATGCACCATTAACTGACGATGAACGCCACGCGCTGGCAGACGGCCAGGGCGCGCCTGAGGTGTTGGCTGCGTTGCGGCTTCGACTCGCTGCTGACCCCGAGAGTCAAGCCTGTGTAGCCCAGTGGCAGCGCCAAAGGGAGGCCTTGCGCAATTTGCACGCTGAAGTTCGGGACGAAACGGTTCCGCCCGAACTGGCAAAGGCGGCCAAAAATGCAGTAGCGGCGCATGAAACCACTGACCAGGGTTGGCGCATGGGGCGGATGGCCGCTGGTGTGGTCCTGGCTTTTGGGGCTGGCTGGCTGGCCAACGCCAGTTGGCAGGGAACGGATGCACTTGAACCCACAACGCCAAAGATGGCACGCGCGCAGCTTGAGCATGATTTTTTGCGTCAGGCCAGTTTGGCCCACAGCGTGTATGTGCCGGAGGTTCGCCATCCAGTAGAGGTCACTGCGCTGGAGCAAACGCACCTTGTGCAATGGTTGTCCAAACGCCTCGGCAAGCCGCTTAAAGTGCCTGACCTGACAGCACAGGGGTTTGAGCTGGTAGGCGGTCGCCTGTTGCCTGGAGAGGCTGGCGCGCGGGCGCAATTCATGTTCCAGAACACGGCGGGTAGCCGGGTCACCTTGTACCTGGGTTCTTTGGCGGCGCCTGCCGCGCAGGGTCTGTCCCGTGAGGAAACCGGTTTCCGTTATGAGCCGCAAGCCGGTGTGCCCAGTTTTTACTGGGTAGACCAAGGATTTGGTTACGCGCTGGCGGGTCAGATGCCGCGCGATTCGCTCATGGAACTGGCGCGAACGGTCTACCAGCAGCTCTGACACCCCTCAGGCGAGCGAACGCAGCGGATGGCTGTGGGCTGGCCAGGGGCTGTCGAAAAACGGCAGCACCATGTCTGGCGTGACATCTTCAATGCGGGTTGGCTGCCAAAGCGGCATGTTATCTTTGTCAATCACCAGGGCACGGATGCCCTCGGCCGTCTCAGTCTGACTGCCACTGCGACTCAAATGTGCTTGATAGAAGCAATGCCGCATCATGTCCCGTTCCATGCGCAAGTCCTGCGCGATGGTCAAATGACGGGCCCGGCGGATCTGCTCAAGCGCCACATGCAGCATCAAGGGAGAACGCTGGCGCAGATCGGTGGCGGTGCGCTGCGTCCAGTCTGATGGATCAGCCTCCAGCGCGTGCACGATGGCCGCCACGGAGTTCAGTGAAAAAAATTGATCAATTTGGCTTATAGCCCTTATATTTAAATCGTTAGTAGCTATATTAAATGTAGCTATCCAGGCTGACATTTGATCCGCGTCTTGTGGATTGAGTGCCGCCAGCGCATCCCACGCCTGAGGCAGTTGATGCACGTCCAGGCAGTGGTCGGCCAACCCTAGCTCGATCGCCTCTGCCGCACCCAAAGGGATCCCGGTGAGGGCCAGCCACTCGCCCACTGACCCAGGACAGCGGCTCAAAAAATAGCCTCCGCCCACGTCCGGGAACAGGCCAATCGCGGTCTCAGGCATTGCCATCTTGGTGCGGACAGTGACCAATCGGTGCGATGCGCCCTGGCTGATACCCATGCCGCCCCCCATGACCACGCCGTCCATGAAGGCGATGAACGGCTTGGGGTAGCTGTGAATCAGATGGTTGAGGGTGTATTCCTCGGTGAAAAAATCTTCCGGTGTGGGGTCACCTGACAACATGGCCTGGTGAAAAAAACGAATGTCGCCGCCTGCACAAAACGCCCCAAAAGACCCGGCCTTGTTGTTGCCGCGAATCGCGACAGCCTTGACCTGAGCACTTTCACGCCAGGCCAGCAAACAGATTGTCAAAGCCCGAATCATGGAAAGCGTCAACGCGTTGAGCGCTTGTGGCCGGTTCAGGGTGATAAACCCAACCTGGCCGCGCACCTCGCACAGCACCTCGTTCATATCCACCTTCATGCCCGGCCCCGCCAAGCCACCAACTCGTTGGCAACCAGGGCGCCAATGACCAGCGAACCACCGACAAACACATCATGCCCCGGCACCTCACCGGCCCCGACCCATGCCAGCAAAATGCCAAAAATCACCTCCAGCAGTCCCAACAGAGCCACTTCTGGCGCCTTCAAAACACGCGCACAAACCACCACCAAAACACACGGAATCGCCAACTGAAACAGTCCCAAGCCCGCCAGAAACCACAAATCATGGCCAGACGCCTGAAACGGCCAGGCCAGCGGCAGTGTGACCAGTGCGGACAGCGCAGCGCCAATCAACACAGCTGGGATGAGGTCAACGTCTTTACCCTGCGCGTGGGCATGTTGCGTGATTGTCCAATTGGCAGCGCCAGCGATCGGGACACACAAGGCCACAAGGGTACCGACCAAGCTGACACCCTGGCCCAACTGACTGGCGTACATGTAGGCAATGCCGGCGCCCGCCGTCACAATGGCAAGCCAGGTTCTGGCAGGAATGCGGTGGCCAATGAAAACACGCGAGGCCAGCGCCGTGAGTAAAGGCGTCAGCGCCATGGTCACCAGTACGTTGGCGACCGTCGTGAGCATGATGGCCACCATGAAAAAAGTGAACATGCCGCTCCAGCACAAGCCCGACAGCCACAAGGCCGCGCCACCGTGGCGCATGCGGCTGAACACAGCACGGCCTTTGAACAGTGGCAGCATCACCAGCAGGGAAAGCATGGTGAAGAAACTGCGCCAGAAAGTGACTTCAAATTTTTGGGCGTGTTCCAGATGACGGGTCACCACGCCAGCGATGGACCACATGAGCGTCACCACCACCATCAAAAGTACGGCACGGTTATGTGAAAGTTTCAAAACTGACCTTCATAAATCCGGAGAGGCGTCTCAAACGTAAAAGAGCGCTGTCATCACCGCCGAAACGGTAGCGACAACGCCCTTGACTTCCCGCTGTCACGGGAACGATTGCCTGGCAATCGTTTACAAGCTTTAGCGGCCGGCCTTTTTGCGCTCGCTCTCGGTCAAGAAACGCTTGCGCAGGCGAATCGACTTGGGCGTGATTTCAACCAGCTCGTCGTCTTCAATGAATTCCACGCCGTATTCCAGTGTGCACTCAATCGGCGGCGTGATCTTGGCAACATCTTCCTTGCCGGAGACGCGGAAGTTGGTCAGCTGCTTGGTACGCGTGGCATTCACCACCAAGTCGTTGTCACGGCTGTGGATACCCACAATCATGCCTTCGTAAACGGGATCGTTGGGTCTGACAAACATGCGGCCACGGTCGTCGAGCTTGCCCAGGGCATAGGTGAAAATTTCACCCGCGTCCATGGAAATCAGTACACCGTTTTTACGGCCGCCGATCTCGCCCTTGTGCGGCTCGTAGCTGTCAAAGATGTTCGAGATCAAACCGGTGCCACGGGTCAAATTCAGGAATTCGTTGGTAAAACCAATCAATCCCCGTGCCGGAATGCGGTATTCGAGGCGCACGCGACCACGGCCGTCCGGCTCCATGTTGACCAGGTCACCCTTGCGCTCACCCAGTGCCTGCATCACACCACCTTGATGCTGCTCCTCGATGTCGGCCGTGACCATCTCAATGGGCTCGTACTTTTCACCGTCCACGATCTTCATCACCACGCGTGGCTTGGACACGGCCATCTCAAACCCTTCGCGGCGCATGTTTTCCAGCAGAATCGTCAGGTGCAGTTCACCGCGGCCCATGACTTCAAAGATGCCTTCTTCGTCGGTTTCCTTGACGCGCAGAGCCACGTTGTGTTGCAGTTCCTTTTGCAGGCGGTCCCAAATCTGGCGGCTGGTGACATACTTGCCTTCACGACCGGCCAGCGGGCTGGTGTTGACGCAGAAGTTCATGGTCAGGGTCGGTTCATCGACCTTCAGCATCGGCAATGGCATCGGGGTGACCGGGTCGGTGATGGTCACGCCAATACCGATGTCCGTCAAACCGTTGATCAGCACGATTTCGCCTGGGCCAGCGTCGGTGGCTTGCACGCGTTCCAGACCCTGGAATGTCAGCACTTGATTCACACGGCCCTTGATAGCCTTGCCATCCGGTCCTTCCATGACCACGACATCCATCATCGGACGGATCGTGCCTTGGCTGATGCGGCCCACACCAATGCGGCCGACAAAGGTCGAGAAGTCGAGCGCCGAAATTTGCAACTGCAGCGGCGCTGCCGGGTCACCCTGTTGGTGCGGCACGTGCTGGAGAATGGTGTTGAACAGGGCCGACATGTCGGGACCCCACTGCTCGCCCTGCCCGCCTTCTTCAAGAGACGACCAGCCGTTGATACCCGAGGCATAAACCACCGGGAAATCCAGCTGCTCATCGGTGGCACCGAGCTTGTCAAACAAATCAAACGCCGCATTGACCACAAATTGGGGACGCGCACCGGGTTTGTCCACCTTGTTCACCACCAGGATCGGCTTCAAACCCAGGGCCAACGCCTTCTTGGTCACAAAGCGGGTTTGCGGCATGGGGCCTTCCTGCGCATCAATCAGCAGCACCACGCCGTCAACCATGCTCAAAGCGCGTTCCACCTCACCACCGAAGTCGGCGTGGCCGGGGGTGTCGACGATGTTGATGTGAGTGCCTTCCCAGGTCACGGCGCAGTTTTTGGCCAGAATCGTGATGCCACGTTCCTTTTCAATCGCGTTGTTGTCCATTACGGTGTCGACGACTTTTTCGTGCTCGGCGAAGGTGCCGGACTGGCGTAACAGCTGATCAACCATGGTGGTTTTACCGTGGTCAACGTGGGCAATGATCGCAATATTTCGGATTTGTTTATGGGCCATGGTTCACTTTCTTAAATGGGTTGGGCTGTCGGCGCGTTGTCACACGCCTGGGCCTGGGATGCCGTTGCAATCTGTTCAATTTCAATCGGGCTGAGCAGCCGCCCGGGGATTAACTCACCCGCGACTACATGGGCAGTGCCCAGCAGCGCTTTTGTTTTTTCTTCATACACCGCGACTTGCGTCGCATCTGACCACGCACCACGACGACGTACGCCGCTCAGGAATCGACCAGTATTCTCCAAGTCGAGTGTGACCACTGTGTGATTCGCCAACAAACTGTCCACCGGCAACAGGCAAGCCAGTCGCTGCGCCTCAGTCATGGCCTCAAGGGCTTCCAGCGTCACACATTGCGCCACCTCAAAGCCGCCGGTAGCCACACGACGCAGCGCACTCAAATGCGCACCGCAATCCAAGGCTTCACCGACATCCTCACCGAGTGTGCGAATATAAGTACCCTTGCTGCATTTTACTATCATATCAATAGCTGTCTTCTCACTATCCATATGGGCTAGAGCCATATTTAGTTCATAAATCATAATATCTCGACGTTCCCGCTCCACCTCGATACCAGCCCTGGCATATTCATACAAGGCCTTGCCGTCTTTCTTCAATGCACTGTGCATCGGCGGCAACTGGCTGATGGCCCCGGTAAATTGCCTGGTGACCCGCGCCACGTCTTCGTTTGTAACCGTCACCGGACGGGTTTCAATCACATCACCTTCTGCATCACCGGTACTTGTTTTTTGGCCCAGGCACACCACGGCCTGGTAGGTTTTGTCGGCATCCAGTTGCAACTGGCTGAACTTGGTTGCGGCCCCAAAACACAGAGGCAACACGCCACTGGCCAGCGGGTCCAGCGTACCCGTGTGGCCAGCCTTCTCAGCCCGCAGCAGCCATTTGACTTTTTGCAGCACATCGTTGCTCGACCAGCCCAATGGCTTGTCAAGCAACAGCACCCCATGCACGGGGCGCCTGGCAACCCGTGCACGTGGCGCATTCATTATTGGTTAGTCCTCTTTAACTCTTGAGGCAACAGCCCGCGCAATCAGGGCGTTCATGTCGGCCGCGCGCTCAGGCGTCTGGTCATAAATGAAATGCAAGGTCGGCACCGTGTGGATATGCAAGCGCTTGAAAAGGCCGCTGCGCAGAAAACCAGCAGCCTGGTTCAGGCCTTCTGTGCAGGCTTTCACATCACCCGTCAGCAAGCTGAAATACACCTTCGCATGGGCATAGTCAGGCGTGACCTCCACGCCCTGAATGGTAACCATGCCCACACGTGGGTCCTTGAGCTCGCGCGCAATCAGTTCCGTCAGATCCCTTTGGATCTGGTCGGCAACTTTGAAGGCCCGGTTGGGCGTAGATGATTTTTTAGGCACGCGTCTGGCTTACTGTGATCACAAGGTACGCGCCACTTCACGAATCTCAAAGAACTCCAGCACGTCACCGATTTCGATGTCGTTGTAGTTTTTGATATTCAAGCCGCAATCAAAACCTTCACGAACTTCCTTGGCGTCGTCCTTGAAACGCTTGAGCGACTCAAGCTCGCCGGTGTAAATAACCGTGTTTTGACGCAGCAAACGCAAGCGCGCTGAACGACGCACCACGCCAGCCGTGACCATGCAACCGGCGATCGAACCAATCTTGGTGACCTTGAAAATCTGACGAATTTCGGCGGTACCAATGACTTCTTCTTTCTTGTCTGGCGTCAACATGCCGGACATGGCCAGCTTCAGTTCATCTACCGCGTCATAAATGATGTCGTAGTAACGAATGTCAACGCCGTTGTTCTCAGCCAGCTTGCGCGCCCCGGCATCAGCCCGGGTGTTGAAGCCAATGATCACAGCCTTAGATGCAATCGCCAAGTTGACATCAGATTCGCTGATGCCACCCACTGCGGCATACACCAACTGCACCTTGATCTCGTCCGTAGACAGCTTGAGCAGAGACTGCGCCAAAGCTTCTTGCGAACCTTGCACGTCGGCCTTGACGATGATGGGCACCATCTTGACTTCGCCTGCAGTCATGTCGGTGAACATGTTTTCCAACTTGGCGGCTTGTTGCTTGGCCAGCTTGGTGTGACGGAATTTGCCAGCACGGTAGGTGGCAATTTCGCGGGCACGACGCTCATCAGACAGCACCATGAACTCGTCACCGGCTTGCGGCACCTCGGTCAGGCCCTGAATTTCCACCGGAATCGACGGTCCGGCAGTTTTGACAGTTTTGCCATTTTCATCCAGCATGGCACGCACACGGCCATAAGTTTGACCCGCCAGCACAATGTCGCCAGTCTTGAGGGTACCGGACTGGACAAGCACAGTGGCCACCGGACCGCGGCCTTTGTCAAGCTGAGCCTCAATCACCAGACCCTTGGCCATCGCGTCCACAGGTGCCCTGAGTTCAAGCACTTCTGCCTGCAACAGCACTTGTTCAAGCAACTCGTCAATGCCCTGACCGGTTTTAGCCGACACGGACACAAAAGGCGAGGTACCGCCAAAGTCTTCAGGAATAACATCTTCCACCACCAGCTCGTTTTTGACACGCTCTGGACTGGCATCGGGTTTGTCAATTTTGGTGATGGCGACCACAATCGGCACACCTGCCGCCTTGGCATGCTTGATGGCTTCTTTGGTTTGCGGCATAACACCGTCGTCTGCAGCCACCACCAGAATCACAATGTCGGTGGCTTTGGCACCCCGGGCGCGCATGGCGGTAAACGCTTCGTGGCCAGGGGTATCCAAAAAGGACACCACACCGCGAGCGGTCTCCACATGGTAAGCACCGATGTGTTGCGTGATGCCACCAGCTTCGCCCGACGCCACTTTGGTGCGGCGAATGTAGTCCAGCAAAGATGTTTTGCCGTGGTCCACGTGGCCCATGACGGTCACTACCGGTGCGCGCGGCAGAGATTCGGCTTGCTGCTGCTGAACTTCATCGTCAGTAAACGCTTCCGGATCGTCCAATGCAGCCACAATGGCTTTGTGCCCCATTTCTTCCACCAGAATCATGGCGGTGTCCTGGTCAAGTGGCTGGTTGATGGTGACCATCTGACCGAGCTTCATCAGGTGTTTGATCACTTCCGAGGCCTTGACCGCCATCTTGTGCGCCAATTCAGCCACCGTAATGGTTTCGGGCACATGGACCTCAAGGACGCGAACTTCTACAGGCGCGGACTGAGCATGATGGTCGTCACGGTCCCGGTCGTTGCTGCCACGGCGGCCGCGCGGCCCACCACGCCAATTGCCGCCACGCCCGGCACCCGCGCCTGTGTCGCCACGTGTCGGAATACCTTTTTTCTTGGCCGGATCACCCGCCCAACTGCTTGATAACTTGGCGGATTTAACTTCCTTTCCAGCACCTGCGGCTGCGCCTGCTGCCGGAGCCGCAGTGGTTGCAGGCTTGGCTGTCGTACTGCCTGGCGGCTTGTGCAAGGTGCCTTTGATGCCGCCCTTGACCGCGTCTCCGACCTTGACGACCGGTTTGGGCTCGTCTGGCTTCTTGGGTGGCGGTAGCTTTTTACCCGGCTGGGACATCATCAAGCGAATCGCTGCCGCTTCAGCTTCAGCTTTACGTCGACGATCAGTCAAATCCACAGCGCGCGCCTGCTCTTCGGCGAGACGGGTCTGGGACTCGGCAGCGGCCTTTTCCTTGGCCAGCGCATTCGCCTGCAATTGGGCACTGGCCTTGGCCTGGGCTTGCGCCACAGCGGCATCGTTTGCAGCTTGGGCGGCACTGTCATCAGCAGCTGACTTGGCCACCTTGGATTGGTTTTGTTGTGCTTGATGGTGCGCTTGCGCCAAAGCTTCCGCAGCTTGGGCAGCTTTTGCTGCTGCGGCTTCGGCAACTTGCTGGGCAGCAGCCTCTTGCGCCTCACGCTGACGGCGACGCTCAGCCAATTCTTCTTCCTGGCGTCGGATCAACTCCGCTTGCCGACGCGCTTCTTCCTCACGACGCGACAATTCTGCGTGTTCCACCTCGGGAGTTACATCCAGTTCCGTTTCTTGCTCAACCGCTTCGGCAGGTGCATCCAGAGCATCGTCGCGGCGCACAAACGTGCGCTTCTTGCGAACTTCCACCTGAATGGTTCGAGCTTTGCCACTGGCATCAGCCTGCTTGATCTCAGTGGTCGACTTCTTGACCAAAGTGATTTTTTTACGCTCACCTGTGGCAGTGCCATGGCTGGCCTGCAAGTAGCTCAACAGACGCTGTTTGTCAGTTTCTGTGAGGGGGTCAGAGGCGGCTGATTTAGCCACACCTGCCGACTTCAGTTGCTCGAGCAACATGTCGGTGGATTTCTTGAGTTCATTGGCAAACTCGGCGACGGTCTTACTGGACATTTTTTGGGTAACCTTTAGTTCCGACTTTCATGCCTTGCGGGCAATGTTGAGTCTTTACTTAAACTGTGTATTCATGATCAGGACTGTTGTGAAGAAGCGTCATTGGAAAACCAATGTTCGCGCGCCTTCATGATCAAAGATTTGGCTTCATCCGCAGACTGGCCGGTGAGCTCTGTCAGTTCGTCGACGGCCAGATCAGCCAGGTCGTCAAGCGTATGGACATCATTCTCTGCCAACTTGGCAATGAGTTCAGGCGTTAAGCCTTCCAGATCACGCAATTCAAGCGCCACCTGCGCCACATTTTCTTCATTGGCGATTTCCATCGTGAGCAAAGCATCTTTTGCGCGTGCGCGCAGTTCGTTCACGGTGTCTTCATCAAAACTCTCGATCTCCAGCATCTCTTCCAGCGGCACGTAAGCCACTTGCTCCAGACTGGCAAACCCTTCAGCAATCAACAGGTCGGCGATTTCCTGATCGACATCGAGCTTTTCCATGAAAAGTTGGCGACTGACATCCACCTCGGAGGCTTGCTTCTCTGCTGATTCCGCTGCATCAAGAATATTGATTTTCCAACCAGTGAGCTCAGCCGCCAGACGCACGTTCTGGCCACCACGACCAATCGCAATCGCCAGATTTTCCTCGTCCACTACCACATCCATGGCATGACGCTCTTCGTCAACCACAATGCTGCTGACGTTGGCCGGCGCCAGTGCACCAATCACGAACTGCGCCGGGTCTTCGCTCCACAACACAATATCAACACGCTCACCTGCGAGCTCGTTGGTGACCGCATTCACACGCGTCCCACGCACGCCAACACAGGTGCCGATGGGATCAACGCGCTTGTCATGCGACAGCACAGCGATCTTGGCACGTGAACCGGCATCACGGGCGCAAGATTTGATTTCCAGCAGACCCTGCTCAATTTCAGGCACTTCATTGCGGAACAATTCCACCATGAATTCCGGCGCCGAGCGCGACAACACAATGGGCGCACCGCGCAAGGTCAAGTCAACCTCCATGATCATTGCGCGCACACGGTCGCCGGTGCGGAAGTTTTCCTTGGGGATCATTTCATTACGGCGCAGACGGCCTTCAACGCGGCCTGATTCCACAATCAGATCACCCTTGTCCATGCGCTTGACTGTGCCAACAAATATCTTGTCACCACGCGACATGAAGTCGTTGAGCAACATCTCGCGCTCGGCATCACGAATTTTTTGCAGGATCACCTGCTTGGCCGCCATGGCACCAATGCGACCGATCGGCACGGATTCAATGGTTTCCTCTATGTACTCGTCAACCTCAATGTCGGCGATCTGCTCTTTTGCTTCAAACAGCAAAATTTCCTGGTCTGGCAACTGCAGACCCGCCTCATCGGGAACCACATGCCAACGACGGAAAGTCTCGTACACACCCGTGTCACGATTGAGCGACACACGAATGTCCACTTCACCTACATAAAGCTTTTTAGTTGCCTGCGCCAAAGCCGCTTCTACAGCACCAAACACCACGTCACGTTCGACGTTTTTCTCGCGTGAGATGGCGTCCACCAACATTAACATTTCGCGATTCATGCCATGACTCTCCTGTTTCAATTCAAATTCGGTTCTGGCAGATCCAGCAGCGGCGCTTGCGCACGGCCCTTGAAGCTGACGATGGGCGCTAAACGCGCCTCCTTGATCTCACTCAATACAAATCCAAGCGCCTGCAGCGGGGGCAACACGCGTTTTTTGCTGATTTTTTGCCCAGGCTTCGCATCAATCTCGTCACGCCAGACAATCTGCCATGACGGATCGACCACACCTGATTCAGCCTCAGCATGCTCCAGCACACCTCGAAATTTCTTGCGATTGGCGTTAACCTGCCCACCTGCCGCCGCACCAATTGGCGCCTTCAAGGTCACATCAATGGTCTGACCGACAAAACGTTCAAAATCCTGATCATTGCGCAGCGGGCGATCAATGCCGGGCGAAGAGACTTCAAGGCGGCTGTATTCAATCTGGTCCACCTCAAGCGCAAATTGAAGCTGACGCGTGACTTTCTCGCAGTCTTCCACGGTCACAAACTGATCAACAACAGGATCTCCGTCAACGGGCTTCACCCACGGCAAGTCGATGGTGACACGCAGCAAGCCACCAGCGGAACGATCAATTTCCACCAGGTCATAACCCAAGCCCGTCACAATTTGTTCAACAATGTCCTTGAGCGCCACCGATATCCCAGCCTTAAATGCCATCCATGAAAAACAATCGACCAAAAAAAACGGGCAGAAATGACTCGCCCGTTTGGTCGTGAAGCCACTAATTGTAGCCTAAAAAGTGTCAGAAAGCCTTGATTTGTAAGGATTTATCAGGCTGCGGCGAGCAAAGCCCGGGTGTAACTGTGCTCCGGACTGGTCAATACCGCAGCCACGGGGCCCGACTCCACCACTAAACCATCCTTCATCACCAGCACCGCGTGGGCCATGGCGGCGATCACTGCCACATCGTGCGTGATCAACAAATAGCTCAAGCGATGTTCGCGCTGCAGTTTCTGCAGCAACTGTAGGACCTGCTTTTGCACGGTAACGTCCAGCGCACTGGTCGGCTCATCCAACACCAGCACCTTGGGTGAAACAATCAGCGCCCGGGCAATCGCCAGCCGCTGCCGCTGCCCACCAGAAAATTCATGCGGATAACGGCCTAGCAATTGCACCGCATCAGCGCCCAATTCATCGACTAGCCCGACATCAGCCAAGGCGGTCAACACGCGCGTGCGACGCTGCTCGGCCGATAGCTGTGGCTCATGCACACCCAAGCCCTCGCCCACGATGGCTTCCACCGTCATGCGTGGTGACAACGACGAAAAAGGGTCTTGAAAAACCACCTGTACCTGTCGGCGCAGCGCCCGATTTTTGCGGACATCAGTGCCCCAGCTTGACCCTATCACGCTCAGATGCCCCTGAAACGGCAGCAACCCTAGGACCGCCAGGGCCAGCGTGGACTTGCCCGAGCCTGATTCTCCCATGATGCCCAGCGTCTGACCGCCGGTCAATTCAAAATCAACGCCTTGCACCGCCACATACTCACCGTGGCGAAACCAACCCTCGAAACCCGGCAAAGGTATGCGGTAGCCCACTCGCAACTGCGTGGCAACCATCAACGGCAATTCTCCAGGAATGGCAAGCGGCGACACAAGCAGATCGCGCTCAGGCTTGCTCGCCATCAGGCGCTGGGTGTAAGCATGTTGTGGATGATCAAACAGTGTTTGGGTTGCGCCCTGCTCGACCACTTGGCCGCGCTCCATCACTATCACGCGGTCGGAAAAGCGGCGCACCAGGTTCAGGTCATGGGTGATCATCAACACCGCCATGCCGTGGCGACGTTGCAGGTCAGCCAGCAGTTCAAGAATTTGTCCGCGCAAGCTCACATCCAGCGCCGTGGTGGGCTCATCCGCCAGCAGCAACTTGGGCCGGCAAGCCAGTGCCATGGCGATCATGGCGCGCTGGCGCTGGCCGCCACTGAGCTGGTGCGGATAAGCATTGGCACGGCGTTGAGGCTCGGGGATACCTGTGTCAGCTAACAAATCAATAGCTACTTGCGTAGCTTCTTCGCGGGCTAGACCCTGTTTTAACGTCACAACCTCGGCAATCTGGTCGCCCACGGTCATGAGTGGGTTCAGGGCAGACATGGGCTCCTGAAAAATCATGGCCATGTCACGCCCGCGTATGGCACGCAGTTCACGCTCGGGTAGCGAGAGCAGGTCACGCCCCAGAAACATCGCTTGACCTGTGATATCTGCATTGCCCACCAGGCGAAGCAAACTCAGCGCAGACACCGTTTTTCCCGAGCCCGACTCCCCTACCAACGCCACTTTCTCACCAGCGGCGATCGAAAAGTTAATGCCATGCACCACCTCGTTGCCGGAGAAAGATACGGACAACCCGCGCACATCCAATAGAGGTGACGCGCTTGCCGGATGGCGCTTCGTCGCCAGAGCATCTTCAGATGAAGCTGTCTCCGTGGGGTACCGTACGGCGGCCGAAGTGATGAGCGTCCGAGCCATCATTTTTCAGCCTTTCGCGGGTCCAACGCATCACGGAGCGCGTCGCCCATGAAGGTCAGCAGCAGCAGGGTCACCACCAGCACGGCAAAAGTCGCCAGTGAGATCCACCATGCATCAATGTTGTTTTTGCCCTGCGACAGCAACTCGCCCAGTGACGGTGTGCCGGGCGGTACACCCAGCCCCAAAAAGTCCAGCGAGGTCAGCGCCAAAATCGCGCCACTCATGCGAAACGGCAAAAAAGTCACTACCGGGGTCATACTGTTTGGCAGCAAGTGTCGGGTGATGATGTGCCAGTTGCTCACGCCCAGCGAACGTGCCGCACGCACGTAATCCAGTTGCCGGTTGCGCAAGAATTCGGCCCGCACATAGTCTGACAAGCCCATCCAGCCGAACAGGCTGAGCAGCACAAGCAACAGCGCCAAACTCGGTGCAAACACGGCACTGAAGATGATCAACAGGTACAACTCGGGCATGGAGCCCCAAATTTCAATGAACCGCTGGAACGCCAAATCGATCTTGCCACCAAAAAATCCCTGGATGGCGCCGGTGATGATGCCCAGCAGCGTCCCAGTGAAGGTCAGCGCCAGCGCAAACAGCACGCTCACCCGAAATCCGTAAATGAGTTGCGCCAACAAGTCGCGCCCCCGGTCATCGGTGCCCAGCCAGTTGTCCGTTGTCGGCGGCGAAGGGTTGGGCCCTTTGGCAAAGTAGTTGAGCGTTTTTGGGCCGTAAGGGTTGGGGGCAAAAAATGCCCAATTGCCGCTTTCGCTCAAGCGCTCACGAATGAACGGGTCAAGGTAATCGGTAGCGGTGTCAAAGTCGCCACCAAAGGTTTTTTCAGAGTAGTCCTTGACCATCGGGAAATAGGTATCGCCTTGGTAACGCACCAGCAGCGGGCGGTCGTTGCTGATCAGTTCGGCCGCCAGGCTCAAGCCCACCAACAGACAAAACATCACCAGACTCCAGTATCCCAGGCGGTTACGCTTGAAGCGCAGCCAGGCGCGCCTGGATGGGCTCAGGCTGGGCACAGAGGTGTTAGTCAAACTTGACACGCGGATCGACCCAGACATAAGACAAATCAGAGATCAGCTTGGTCACCAGGCCAATCAAGGTAAAAAAATACAAGGTACCCAATACCACCGGGTAGTCGCGCCGGATCACGCTCTCGTAACTCAGCAGCCCCAGGCCATCGAGCGAAAACAGCGTCTCAATCAACAACGACCCGGTGAAAAAAGCACCAATGAAAGCTGCAGGAAAGCCGGTGATGATTGGAATCAGCGCATTGCGAAATACGTGGCCCCACAACACCTGGCGCTCATCAAGCCCCTTGGCCCGCGCCGTGACCACGTACTGCTTGCGAATTTCTTCCAGAAACGCGTTTTTGGTCAGCATGGTGGTCACGGCAAAACTGCCCAGCACCATCGCCGTGACAGGCATGGCAATGTGCCAAAGGTAGTCCACCACCCGCGCGCCCCAGGTCAACTCGTCCCAGTTGCTGCTGGTGAGTCCCCGCAGAGGAAACCATTGCAGTTGCCCACCAAAAATCACCAGCAAGGCCACGCCCAAAACAAAGCCGGGAATGGCATAGCCCAGCAGTACCAGCAAGGTGGTCAAAAAATCAAAGCGTGAACCAGCCCGCACCGCCTTGGCCACGCCCAGTGGCACTGCGATCAGATAACTGATGAAGAACGTCCACAACCCGAGGCTGATAGACACCGGCAGCTTCTCCCAGATCAGGTCCGACACGCTCTTGTTCTGGAAAAAGCTTTTACCCAGGTCAAAGCGCGCAAATTGGCCCAACATTTGCACAAATCGTTCATGGGCGGGCTTGTCAAAGCCGTACAGCGCCTTGATTTGTTCAATACGTTTCGGGTCCACGCCTTGCGCACCTCGGTAACTCAACCCCCCACCCTCGGCTGCAGCACCTTTGCCGGTGCCGGCTTTGGCTTCGGCAAGGTACTGCTCCACCGGGCCTCCCGGCACAAACTGGATCACGACAAAGGTGAGCAACAACACCCCAAACAACGTGGGGATCATCAATAGCAAACGTTTGAGGATGTAACTCAGCATGGTTTAGTGGGGTGCGGCCTTGGCCCACCAGGTGTCAATCGCCCAACTCTCACCCTGAGCATAAGGTGGCATGCTGGCAGGCTGATCAAGCCGCCAGCTGTTAAACACCATGCGGTGCGTGGGCGCTGACCACTGCGGAATCAGCACATGGCTGTGGGCAATCACCCGCTCCAACGCACGGCAGGCTGGTCGCAACTCGGCCTTGGATTTGGCGCGCGTCATGTCACTGATCAATGCATCTACCGCCGGGTTTTTGGTGCCTGACATGTTGCCGGAATCTTCTTGGTCTGCCGCCTTGGAACCAAACAAGTCAGCGTATTCCTGACCTGGGTTGTGGGTGCCGCCATAGGCGAGTGAGGTCATGTCAAACTCGAATTTTTGCAGGCGCTGCTGGTACAAGGCAAAGTCCACTGGGCGAAAGTTCAGGGTGATGCCCAATTTTTCCAGGTTGCGCGCCCAAGGCGTGACCACGCGGGCACTGCCCTCGTTGCTGTCGAGGTATTCCATCTCGAAAGCCTGACCTTGCGCATCGCGCAACTTGCCGTCGGATACCGTCCAACCCGCCGCATTGAGCAGGGCTTGCGCTTGACGCAAATTGGCGCGCAAGGATGCGGGTGCATCGGTGCGCGGCGGCTGTGTCATGGGGCCAAACACGTCGTCTGGCACGACCTTGCGCCACGGCTCAAGCAAGGCCATTTCTTGCGGTGAAGGCAGCCCGGTGGCCTGACAATCGGTGTTGCCAAACAAGCCGTTGACACGCTGGTACGCGTTGTAAAACAACTGCCGGTTCATCCACTCATAGTCCAGCGCCAATCCCAGCGCCTGACGGACACGAACGTCCTTGAACCGCTCGCGACGGGTGTTGAGTACATAACTTTGAAAACCCGTGGGCAAGCGGTGTCGGTATTCACGTTTCACCAGCTCGCCCGTGTCAAACCGTCTGCCGTTGACCCGGCGTGCCCAGTCTCCCGCCGAGAAAAAGCGCATCAGATCAAACTCACCCGCTTTCAGGGCCTCCAGTCGAGCTGTGGCATCTTTGTAAATCTTCACGGTGATGCGATCAAAGTTGGCTGTGCCCCGGCGCACATTCAGGTCTTTGGCCCAGTAATTGGCATCACGCACATAAGTGATGTCTTTGCCAAAACGCACCGGGCCAATTTTGTAGGGGCCACTGCCAATGGGGATGTCCGTGACGATTTGGTCAAACGGCTTTTGCTTGCCACCCTCAACCCCCCAGCCACGGCTGAACACCGGCAGGCCACCTACGGTCAGCGGCAGTTCACGGTTGGGTTTTTTGAAACGGTAGCGCACTGTGCGCTCGTCGACCACATCCAGGCCCGCCACGTCGTCGAGCATGGTCTTGTAGGCAGGCGAGGTGAATGGCCCCATCAAGGCATCAAAGCTGTGTTTTACATCGGCAGCCAAAACCGGGTCGCCATTGTGAAATCGCGCAGCTGGTCGCAAGGTGAAGGTGGCACTCAGCCGGTCCGGTGCCACCACAACATCCTGCGCCAGCAGACCGTAACCCGAACCGGTTTCGTCCAGCGCGCCGGTCAGAAGGCTGTCAAACATCAGGTCCGACAAGTAAGCGGGTGCTGAGCCCTTGATGGTGAACGGGTTGTATTTATCAAACGTGGACACGCGCAGGTTACTCACCAGACGCAATTCACCGCCCTTTGGCGCGGCTGGGTTAACGTAGTCAAAGTGTTGAAAGTCGGCGGAATATTTCAGATCCCCCCACAGTGCATAGCCGTGCGCGGCCCAACCGGGGTTGGCCCAACACAGAACAACAAAAATCAGCAGGCATCGCATGCGACAATTCTGCATCATTTGTCACTGCTCATGACTTGGCTCAAGAACCATTTCCGCAGTGATTCAACAGACGTTAAAAGACAAAAGAGGTTGATATGGGTTTTCTGACCGGCAAAAAATTTCTGATCACGGGTGTGTTGTCCAACCGCTCCATCGCCTACGGCATTGCCAAGGCCTGCCATGCACAAGGTGCCGAGCTGGCATTCAGCTACGTGGGGGAACGTTTCAAGGAACGCATCACCGAATTCGCCGCCGACTTCAACTCCGCCCTGATTTTTGACTGCGACGTGGCTGACGATGCCCAAATCGACAACCTGTTCAAAGATTTGTCAAAAACATGGCCGACCTTTGACGGTTTCGTGCACAGCATTGGGTTTGCACCGCGCGAAGCCATTGCCGGCAATTTTCTTGATGGCCTGACACGCGAAAACTTTCGCATTGCGCACGACATCAGCGCCTACAGCTTCCCGGCCATGGCCAAAGCTGCCTTGCCTTACCTGAGCAACACGGCATCGTTGCTGACCCTGACCTATCTGGGTGGTGTGCGCGTGGTGCCCAGCTACAACACCATGGGACTGGCCAAGGCCTCGCTGGAATCCTCGGTACGCTACCTGGCCGATGCCGTGGGCGCCAAAGGCATCCGCGTGAATGGCCTAAGTGCGGGTGCCATCAAAACATTGGCCGCCAGCGGCATCAAAGATTTTGGCAAACTGCTTGGCATTTCAGCCGCCGCCTCCCCTTTGAAACGCAATGTGACCATCGATGAAGTGGGCAATGTTGCTGCCTTCCTGCTCAGCGACCTGGCCTCAGGCATGACCGGCCAGATTTCTTATGTGGACTGTGGCGTGAGCCAGACCGCGGTCGCGGTTGTTGACTCCGCGTCCTGATAAAAAATCACTCTAGCCCTTATAAAATAAGGGCTAATAGCTATTATTAGTATAGCAATTTAAACTGCGACACAGTCGGCAAAATAATGCACTTTGCCGTCTGCACCCTGCTCTTCCACCAGACCGTGAATGTCAGTCTCAAACCCTGGACACTGGGTGTTGAATTCGCGTGAGAACTTCAGGTAGTCGACGATCTTTTTGTTGAAAACCTCGCCGGGGATCAACAGCGGAATTCCGGGTGGATACGGTGTGACCAGACCCACCGTCACACGCCCTTCCAAGTGGTCAATTTCAACCCGCTCGGTTTTACGCAATGCTATGTGCGCATAGGCATCGCTGGGCTTCATCGCTGGCGTCAAGTCGCTCAAGTACATGTCTGTGGTCAGGCGCGCAATGTCGTATTTGGCATAGAGCTGGTGAATATGCTGGCACAAGTCGGCCAATCCCATGTTTTCGTATTTGGGGTATTTCTGACAGAATTCGGGCAAGATACGCCACATGGGCTGATTCTTGGCGTAGTCGTCCTTGAACTGCTGCAAGGCCGTCAACATGCTGTTCCAGCGGCCCTTGGTGATGCCAATGGTGAACATGATGAAAAAACTGTAGAGGCCGGTTTTTTCGACCACCACGCCATGCTCGGCCAGAAACTTGGTCACGATGCTGGCCGGGATGCCCGTTTTGGCAAATTTGCCGTTGAGGTCCATGCCGGGCGTCACGATGGTTGACTTGATTGGGTCAAGCATGTTGAACCCGGTCGCCATCTTGCCGAATCCATGCCAGTTCACCCCGGCCTTGGCTTTGGCTGATTCGCCCTTAATGATCCAGTCGTCCGCACGGCCGATGCCCTCTTCAGCCAGCTTGTCCGGACCCCACACCTTGAACCACCAATCATTACCGTAGTCGTCGTCAATTTTGCGCATCGCGCGCCTGAAATCGAGCGCCTCAGCGATGCTTTCTTCTACCAGAGCCGTGCCACCAGGTGGCTCCATCATGGCTGCAGCCACGTCACAACTGGCAATGATGCTGTATTGCGGACTGGTGCTGGTGTGCATCAGATAGGCCTCGTTGAAGAGGTGTTTGTCCAGCTTGACGGTCTGCGAATCCTGTACCAACACATGGCTGGCCTGGCTGATGCCGGCCAGCAGTTTGTGAATCGACTGGGTGGCGTACACCATGGCCTTTTTCGGACGCGGGCGATTTTTACCCATGGCATGGTAAGTACCATAAAACGGATGAAACGCAGCATGAGGTAACCAGGCCTCATCAAAATGAATGTTTTCCACATAGCCATCGAGCATATTCTTGACGGTTTCGGTGTTGTACAGCACGCCGTCATAGGTAGACTGCGTGAGCGTCAATACCCGGGGCTTGATCTGGTTCACATCAATGTCAGGCAAATGCTGCTTGATGAGGGGATTGGCCTTGATCTTGGCCTTGATGGTGGCGGGTTCAAATTCACTCTTCGGAATCGGTCCAATGATGCCGAAGTGGTTGCGTGTGGGCTTCAAAAATACCGGGATGGCCCCAGTCATGATGATGGCGTGCAAAATGGATTTGTGGCAATTGCGGTCAACCACCACCACATCATTGGGCGCCACAGTATGGTGCCACACCATCTTGTTGGAAGTCGATGTGCCATTGGTCACAAAAAAACAATGGTCGGCATTAAAAATGCGCGCGGCATTGCGCTCGCTCTTGCCAATCGCGCCATCATGGTCCAGCAACTGACCCAACTCTTCAACTGCATTGCACACATCAGCGCGCAACATGTTCTCGCCATAAAACTGGTGGTACATCTGACCGACCGGGCTTTTGAGAAACGCCACGCCACCTGAGTGACCAGGGCAGTGCCACGAGTACGAACCGTCTTCAGCATAGTCCAGCAAAGCTTTGAAAAAGGGAGGCTGTACGCCCTCAAGGTAGCTCTTTGCTTCCCGGATGATGTGGCGCGCCATAAACTCAGGCGTATCCTCAAACATGTGAATAAAGCCGTGTAATTCACGCAGAACATCGTTGGGCAGATGGCGCGAAGTTTTGGTCTCGCCGTAAATATAGATGGGTACATCCAGATTTCTTCGCCGCACCTCTTCGATGAAATGACGCAGGTTCACCACCGCCGGATCAAGGTCTGGGCCGGGGGTAAATTCCTCATCGTCGATCGACAAAATGAAGGTGCTGGCGCGGCTTTGTTGCTGTGCAAACTGGCTCAAGTCGCCATAACTGGTGACCCCAAGCACTTCAAAACCTTCAGATTCAATGGCCTGCGCCAATGCCCGAATACCCAGCCCAGAGGTATTTTCTGAGCGGTAATCTTCATCAATGATGACAATTGGAAAGCGAAATTTCATGGCAAGCTCCAGCGAAACACAGTAAATAAGAGAAATAGGCGCGAAGTGTAAGGACTAAACCTGAAGCTTCCCTGTTGCAGCTAGTCTTTCGGCCGAAAATAATGCGGTTGCAACATAGCGGATAACAACAATGGCTGATTCGACTCTTTGGTGGCTGGCCGCAGGCGGTTTGATTGCGGTTGAGTTGCTCACCGGCACCTTTTACCTGCTCATGATATCCCTGGGCTTGATCGCAGCCGCGCTGGCGGCCCATGCGGGGCTGGCCATGCCCTGGCAATGGGTCAGCGCGGCAGTGGTGGGCGGCGGCTCGGTCTTGGCCTGGCGGGGTTACAAGCGGTCACAACCTGCTGCCGCACCCGCCCGAGCCAATCACGATGTCAACATGGACGTAGGGGAAACCGTGCACGTGGAACATTGGCAGGATGACAACACCTGCAGCGTCAGATACCGCGGTGCTCACTGGGACGCCGCCCTGCAAGAGGGTCAGTTGGCACAAACCGGCGTCTACGTGATCGCAGAGGTTGTCGGCAGCCGGTTGATCCTTAAACAATCACACACCTCTTAACTTAAGGAGCTCTCCATGGAAATTGCCATCGTTTTATTCATCATTGCAGTGATCTTTGTCACCCAATCGGTCAAAGTTGTGCCCCAACAACATGCATGGGTGGTAGAACGCCTGGGCAAGTACAACGGCACGCTCACGCCGGGTTTGAATTTTTTGGTTCCCTTCGTGGACAAAGTGGCCTACAAGCATTTGCTCAAGGAAGTGCCGCTGGACATTGCCAGCCAGGTTTGTATCACCCGGGACAACACCCAACTGCAGGTCGACGGCATTTTGTACTTTCAGGTGACTGATGCCATGCGCGCCAGCTATGGTTCGAGCAACTACATCATGGCCATCTCGCAACTGGCGCAGACATCATTGCGTTCCGTCATTGGCAAGCTTGAACTGGACAAGACATTTGAAGAACGCGACATCATCAATGCCCAAGTGGTGCAAGCCATTGACGAAGCTGCCCTGAATTGGGGCGTGAAAGTGTTGCGTTATGAAATCAAAGACCTGACGCCACCCAAAGAAATCTTGCACGCCATGCAGCAGCAAATCACCGCTGAGCGTGAAAAACGCGCCTTGATCGCTGCGTCAGAAGGCCGGCGCCAAGAGCAGATCAACATCGCCACCGGCGAGCGTGAAGCCTTCATTGCACGCTCCGAAGGCGAAAAGCAGGCCGTCATTAACAAGGCCCAGGGTGATGCGCAATCGATTCTGGCCGTGGCTGAGGCGACAGGTCAAGCGATTGAGCGCATTGCGTCGGCTATCCGTCAACCTGGCGGTGTGGAGGCCGTGCAACTCAAGGTAGCAGAGAAAGCCGTTGAGGCCTACAGCAAAGTGGCCTCAGAGGCCACCACCACACTCGTGATCCCAAGCAACATGACCGAGGTGTCGACACTGATCGCATCGGCCATGAAAATGATCCAAACACAAAAATAGCGCCCAAAAAACAAAACCCCGTATTGCATTAAACAATACGGGGTTAGCTATTTTGTGGCGGAGCAGGGGGGATTCGAACCCCCGG
>JBBQZG010000030.1:0-27077 GCA_038207945.1 Burkholderiales bacterium | reverse complement strand
GGTCTTGCTTGAGGGTGAAAGTGGCACAGGCAAAGACGTGATGGCCAAACTGATTCATGCCCATAGCCAACGGGCTCGCAAAGCTTTTTTGGAAGTGAATTGTGGCGGCCTGCCCGAGTCTTTGCTGGAAAGTCTGCTGTTCGGCTACGAAAAAGGGGCGTTCACCGGTGCCTCCCAGTCAAGCGTTGGCTTTTTTGAAAAAGCCAACGGCGGCAATTTGTTTCTGGACGAGATTGCCGACATGAGCCCCAAGCTGCAAAGCAGTCTGCTGCGCGTGCTGCAGGACCACAGTTTTTGCCGCATTGGCAGCACCCAGCCGCGCTCAACGGATTTTCGTCTGATCTGCGCCACCAACCGTTCTCTGGCTGGCGAGGTCAAGGCGGGGCGCTTTCGCGAAGACTTGTATTACCGCATCAATGTGGTGGCGGTTCGATTGCCGCCGCTGCGCGAACGTGAGGGCGACGTGTTTCGTCTGGCGGTGCATTTTCTTGAGCAGTTCAATGCCAAGTTTGTCAAGCAATGTGGCCCATTCACGCCAGCCGCGCTGGCCTCGTTGGAGGCTCACCCTTGGCCTGGCAACGTGCGTGAATTGCAGCATTGCATTGAACGTGTGGTGGCTTTGCAGCCTGGCGGTGTGATTGATGCGGTGCATCTTTGCCCGAGTTGTGGCACCACTGCACCAGCCGGTCCCGTGGTGGTCAGTCCAACTGAGCATGAACTGATTTACCAGGAGGCGCGCGCAGACTTCGAGCGCGACTATTTGAAGCAACTTCTTGGTGCCGCAGATGGCAATGTGTCTGAGGCCGCCCGCATGAGTGGCATTCCGCGTCAGAACCTTTATGTTCGGATGAAACGCTGGGGATTTGTCACTGAATAATGACACCTGTCATGATTTGTTGATGATGCGCTGAAACTGTCAGTACCGTTTGTTGTTTGATGACCTGCCTTTTAGCGCTTGAATCAAGGTTTTTGTCGTCACTTGGCGTATCTGGCACGTTGGCATGTAGTTTGCGCTATGAAAAAGCACCGGGTCTTCACGCGCCTGTGCCGCCGTTTGCGCGGACGCTGCCAAAGCCCGGTTCAAAGACCACGATTGCACCCAATGCCATGCCGTTGCCAGACCTCACGGTCTGGTGATAAATTTTTTTTTAACGTAGGAGAATGAAGATGAAAACGAAGTTATTTACCGTTGTGATGGGGACCGCCGTGTTGGCCCTGTCGGGGTGCCAATCCGTGCAGGACACGGTGTCTGCGGATACATTGGTGGCGGTATTCACGAGCACCGCACCGGACTTGGCAGCCGGTGCAGCCGATCCAGTCTGGGCCAAGACTCGCCCGGTGTCTGCAGAGCTGTCAGGCGGTGCCAACTTTGGTGCCGCTCCGGGTAAAAAAGGCGACAGCGCGGTCACCCTGAAAGCAGCCTACACCGCAGACGTGTTGTACATGTTGATCCAGTACAAGGACCCAACCAATTCCGTGCGTCGCGGTCCCTTCCAAAAGCAGGCAGACGGTTCCTGGAAAAAGCTGAAAGATCCGGCAGACAAGGGTGGCGACGACAACATGTACTACGAAGACAAGTGGTCGATGCTGTGGCCAGTCAATGAGGCGACTGCCAAACAATTTGACAAGGAAGGCTGTGCCATGGCCTGCCACGAGGGTGAAACCAAACCCTATGGCAACAAATACACCAACTTGCCAGGACAATTGTTGGACATGTGGCACATGAAGGGACAGCGCACGGGGCCGTTAGGCTTTGTGGATGACCAGTACACCGACGATACCCGGTATGACCCTAAAACCTCGCCCAATGCCGGCCGCAAGGGCGACCCGGGGCCAGTTGGTGGGGAATACACCAACGTCCCACTGGTCAACGGCATGCCGCAGTTCATGGGACGTGACGCCAAGGCCACCAACGCCGGTGGCACCCACTACATCAAGCGCGGTGACGAAGTGGCGTTTGACGACAGCAAATACAAAGCTGGCGATGAGGTTGCATCCATCATCATCAACCCACTGACAGGTACTGATCGGGGTGACGTGCGCGTGGCCAATAGCTACGCCAACGGCATGCACACCTCGGTCATCAGCCGCAAACTGGTGACGGGCAGCAAGTTTGACGTGCAGTTCTCCGACATGGGTAAACGCTACGGCTTTGGCTTTGCCGCCTTTGACAATGCGCAGGTTCGCCACGGCACACCGGACGATCCAATGTTTTTGGTGTTTGGCAAGAAGTAAGCCCTGAGCGGCCAGCAGTGGGCAGCCACTGTTTCTACCTCTCCCTGGCGTTGAGTTAAACGCCGCAAGAAGGCTGATCATCATGATCAGCCTTCTGTCGTTTGACCCCGTCTTTTCAGTTGCGCTCCCGTCTCATTTTGAGAATGAATGCGCTTTGCCCTCGCCGACAAGGATTAGTCCTAAGTGGCAATGCGCGCCAAACTCCAACAATCGCAATGTAGAACATTTCATAGGAGCAGCATTGCACAGGTGCTGTTTGGTTTTTTCATATTACCCAGGAGACCCCCATATGCAAAAGGTGTTGCACATCAACGCAGACAAATGCACCGGCTGTCTGCAGTGCGAAATGGCCTGCGCGTTCGAGAACTATGGCACCTTTGCCACGGCCAAATCGCGCATCAAGGTTTTCAACTTTCAACACACCGGCAAGAAGGTGCCCTACACCTGCACCCAGTGCGACGAAGCCTGGTGCCTGCATACCTGCCCGGTAGAGGCCATCACGGTGGACAAACTCACAGGTGCCAAAGTGGTGAATGAATCCACTTGCGTGGGCTGCAAGGTCTGCACCATTGCCTGCCCGTTTGGCACCATCAATTACGTTCAGGAAACCGGCAAAGTGCAAAAGTGCGACCTGTGCGGTGGCGGGCCAGCCTGTGCCGACGCTTGCCCCACCGGCGCCATCACCTTCATCGATGCCAACTGGACGGCCGAACTGCGCGATGCCAGCCACCTGTGGGGTAAAAGCGTCCGGGAAACCGAAGAAATCATCAAGAAGGGCTTGCAAGACCCGTTGACCCGTGTGTCAAGCATCGGCAAAGCCGGTGAAAACGGCGTATTGTTTGCTGCCGTGGTCAACGACCTGCACCGTGCCGCTGGCCGCTCTGGCGTGGGCGCCGTCATGGGCAGCAAAAACCTCAAGGCCATCGCGGTGCGCGGCACCAAAGGTGTCGGCAACATTCAAAACCCCCAAGCCTTCATGACGGCCGTGAAAGCTGCCAAGAAAGTTCTGGCCGAGAACGGCGTCACCGGCACCGGACTACCTGCCATGGGTACGCAGGTGCTCATGAGTGTGATCAACGAAGTGGGCGGCCTGCCTACCCGCAACCACCAAGACAACCAGTTTGAAGGGGCCAAAGACATCGGCGCCGAAGCCATGGCCACCCCGCGCAAGACCGATGGCAAAAAGCACCTGGTGACGAATCAGGCCTGTTTTGGCTGCACCATTGCGTGTGGGCGCATCAGCAAGATGGATGAAGGCCACTTCACCATCGAGAACAAGCCGCAATACCGCGGTGCCAACGGTGGCCTGGAATACGAAGCCGCCTGGGCCTTGGGTGCCGCCAACGGCGTGAATGACCTGGAATGCCTGCAATACGCCAACCTGTTGTGCAACGAAGAAGGCATTGACCCCATCAGCTTTGGCGCCACCGTGGGCGCGGTGATGGAACTTTACGGCATGGGGGTGCTGACCAAGGAGCAAATCGGTATCGAGGCGCCGTTTGGTTCGGCCCGTGCCTTGGCTTTCCTGGCGGAAGAGACCGTGAACGGTCGCGGCTTTGGCAAGGAAATTGGCCAGGGCTCGAAACGCCTGACAGCCAAGTATGGCCACCCTGAGTTGAGCATGAGCAGCAAGGGCCAGGAATTTCCGGCTTACGACGGTCGTGCCATTCAAGGTATTGGTTTGGCCTATGCCACCAGCAATCGTGGCGGTTGCCACCTGCGTGGCTACACCATTGCGTCCGAGATTCTGGGTATTCCGGTCAAAACCGATCCGCTGGAATCTCAAGGCAAACCTGAGTTGGTCAAAGCGTTTCAAGATGCCACTGCGGCGTTTGACTCGTCTGGCCTGTGCATCTTCACCACCTTCGCCTGGGGTCTGCAAGACCTGTCACCGCAAATGCAGGGTGCCTGTGGTCAGCAGTACACGATTGAAGAACTGGCCAAGATTGGCGAGCGCATCTGGAACATGGAGCGTGAGTTCAACAACCGTGCCGGCTTCACCAAGGCCGACGACAGCCTGCCAGCCCGTCTGACCACAGCTGCCGAGGCTTGCAAGACCGGTCCTGCTAAAGGCAAGTTCAACGAACTCGCCACCATGCTGCCGCTGTACTACGAAGCGCGTGGCTGGGACCCTGAAGGTCGCCCGACAGCAGCAACCAAAGAACGCCTGAGCCTGTAAGCGTTTATCGCAATACACAAGACGGCTCTGAAAGGAGCCGTTTTTTCTGGAGAAATCATCATGACCCACCACGTGATTCTGGGCGCCGGCCCTGCCGGTGTCATCGCCGCCGAGACCATCCGCAAGCACGCACCGCAAGACGCCATCACCGTCATCGGTGACGAACCCGAGCCGTCTTACTCGCGCATGGCCATTCCCTACCTGTTGATGGGCAGCATCGACGAGTCTGGCACTTACCTGCGCAAGAGTCCGACTCACTTTGCAGATTTAAAGATTAATGTGCGTGTAGCCCACGTGCAGCATGTTGATGCAGCTACTAAAAAAATAGTGCTTGATGGTGGTGAAGCCATAACCTTTGACACCTTGCTGGTTGCCACCGGCTCGCGCCCGGTGACACCGCCCATTCCTGGCATCAAGTCAGAAGGGGTTCACCGCTGCTGGACGCTGGCCGATGCCCGCGCCATTGCGGCCCTGGCCAAACCGGGCGCTCGCGTGTTGCAGCTGGGAGCCGGTTTTATTGGCTGCATCATCATGGAAGCGCTGGCGGCACGTGGTGTGAAATTGAGCGTGGTTGAAATGGGCGACCGCATGGTGCCGCGCATGATGGGCCCCACCTCGGGGGGCATGATCCGCGACTGGTGTGAGGCCAAGGGCGTGGAGGTGTTCACTTCTACCAAGGTGGAGTCGATTGAACCAGGCACCCCTTTGACGGTGACGCTGTCCAACGGCAAAACCATGCAGGCCGACCTGGTGATCAGCGCCGCTGGTGTGCGCCCGGCCATTGGTTACCTGGAAAACTCAGGCATCACCTGTTTGCTGGGGGTGTTGACCGATGAACACATGCAAACCAATGTGCCTGGCGTCTACGCCGCGGGTGATTGCGCCGAAGCCTTTGACAAGGTGAGCGGCAAGATGATTGTGAGCGCCATTCAGCCCAACGCAGCTGAGCAGGCGCGCGTGGCGGCCATGAACATGGTGGCCTTTGCCCGTGACCGGCCAGCCAAAGCCAATTTGAAAGGTGTCACGCAAATCAACGTGCTTGACACCTTGGGCCTGATCTCCAGCAGCTTTGGTGACTGGCAAGGTGTGCCCGGTGGCGAGCATGTGGAGCTCACCGACAAGGCAGAAGGCCGCCACCTGAGCCTGCAGTTCAAGGACGATGTGCTGGTGGGCTGCAACAGCGTCGGCTGGACGCAGCACGTGGGCGTGATGCGCGGCCTGGTCGAAGGTCAGGTGCATTTGGGTGAGTGGAAAAACATTTTGAAAGACGACCCGACCCGTTTGATGGAGGCCTATCTGGCGTCGGCGCAGGGACAAGGCAAGTGGTCGGGTGCCGATGACGCACGCGTTCGCTGAACGGCAGGGGGCGCGCGCATGAAGATCACCCTCAAGCTGTTCGCGTCCCTGACGGACTACTTGCCGTCCGAGTCCAAATACACCAACATTGTGGAACTGGACATCGCACCTGACAGCACCATCGGGCAACTGGTGGCGCAACACCACCTGCCTGAAAAGCTGGTGCATCTGGTGCTGGTGAACGGCACCTACATCGCGCCAGATAAACGCGCGGTGCGAACCCTTGTTGAAGGCGATGTGCTGGCCATTTGGCCACCGATTGCTGGCGGTTAATGTATTTATATAAGAAATTGGCCTCTAGCCCAGGTGTAATAAGCGTGAGGTGCTATCGAAATGCAAGCATATTACCCTGAGCGCTTTGACCGCGAGAT
Organism: Burkholderiales bacterium; assembly: GCA_038207945.1. Taxonomy (GTDB): domain Bacteria; phylum Pseudomonadota; class Gammaproteobacteria; order Burkholderiales; family Burkholderiaceae_C; genus Rhodoferax. The sequence continues at coordinate 20,936 of JBBQZG010000030.1, read as the reverse complement.
GGGCTGCACCGAGGCTGAATGGCTGATGTGGCTGCCAAGGGCGATCGGTGACCACCATTGGAAGCAGCAGCCCCATTCTGCAGGTGTGCGCGTTGGCGACGGTGCGCTGGGTTTGAAGTGGCAGCAGGCGGAGCCACGGTTGATTGGCCTCATCCGTATTCCGGTGCTCAAGGTAAGCTTCAGGTTTGCTGGTCTGGACGACGCCCAGCGTTACACGTTCATGAAGCGCTTTGATTTGTACATGCAGCGCGGGGGTGGCTAGGTTTATAATAAATCGGCTTATAGCCAATGTAAATCAAGCGTTAGTAGCTATAAAAAATGTAGCAGTCTTGATGCCAGCAATGGTCAGTAAGAGTGAGCCAAACAAGTGCAAGGCCGCCGTGCTGAACGCCAGCAAATAACGCTGTTGGCCCAACATCCCCACCACCTCTGCTGAAAAACTTGAAAACGTGGTCAGCGCCCCCAGAAAGCCTGTGACGATGGCCAGTCGCCATGCCGGGTCCAAATGAGGCAGAGCCTGAAAAACGGCGACCGCCACACCCACCAGGTAACCGCCAATCAGGTTGGCAGCCAACGTGCCCATAGGCAATACTGCACCTGGGTTGAGCCACAGGCCCAAACCCCAGCGTGCCAAGGCGCCAACGCAGGCACCGATACAAATCGCAACAACAGACATCATGGTGCATTGATCATATCGGTGGTTTTTCAAGGAGGCAGAAAAAAACCCGCCGGAGCGGGTTTTTTAAGAGGCCGATCAGTTTACTTTTTGGCAGCGCTGGCAGCCGGCTTGGCAGCATCAGCCTTGGCTGGCGCTTTGGTGGCAGCGGCTTTTTCTTCCTTGACTTTTTTAGCTTCTTCAGTTTTTGCTGCTTTTTCGTCAGCTTTTTCTTTTTTGGCATCGGCGCTTTTCTCTTCTTTCTTGGCAGCTACCGGGGCAGCAACACCCTTGAACACTTGGCCATTGACGGTCATGCCTTCGGCAGAAAACTTGGCGGCGTTGCCTTCGCCGACGCCTCTGACGCGCTCAACCAAGTCGTTCCAATCCTTGAAAGCGCCTTTCTTGCGTTCATCAAGAATTTTGGTGGAAATGCCGGGGCCGATGCCTTTGATGCTGTCGAGCTCTGCGGCGCTTGCCTTGTTGACATCTACAGCGGCAAAACAAGCAGCGGCGTACAGCATGGCCACGACGGCCAAAATTTTCTTCAACATGAATGAACTCCAGAAGGATTGAAAGATGTGGGTTGTGCGGCTGAATGCGGCTGCACCAGCCACCAACTCAACGAGTGTAAGCCGCTACCGGTTGACATGGCGTAGCCAAACTGCAAACTTTGTCACACACCGTGCGTGCTCAGGCCTGTTGTGTCAGCCACGCCACATAGCTGGCAACGCCCGTTTGCACGTCCGCAAACGGGTGGCTGCAGCCCGCGGCGCGCAGGGCGCTCAAATCGGCCTGGGTGTAGCACTGGTATTTGCCGCGCAAGGCGTCAGGGAAGGGCACGTACTCAAGCAGACCCTGCACGCTTAAATCCTCCAGCGTCAGCGGGCCTTGCCCGGTGCTCTGGCGCATGGCGTTGACCACCGAGCTGGCGACGTCATTGAAAGGCTGGGCGCGGCCGCTGCCGAGGTTGAAAATGCCAGAAATTCCAGGATGGTCAAAAAACCACAGGTTGACCGCCACCACATCGTCAATGAAGACAAAGTCGCGCATTTGTGCGCCAGGGGCGTAGCCACCGTACTCGCCAAACAGCTTCACCTTGCCCTCAAGCTTGAATTGGTTGAACTGGTGAAACGCCACGCTTGCCATGCGGCCCTTGTGTTGCTCACGCGGGCCGTAGACGTTGAAGTAGCGAAAACCGACCACCTGCATGGTTTTGCCCGCAAAAGCGCGCTGAAACTCGTTGCCGCATTCACGTCGCATGCGCTGGTCGAACAGCAATTTGGAGTAGCCGTACACATTGAGCGGGCGCTCAAACGCGGGGTCTTCTCGGAAGGTGTCGGAGCCGCCGTAAGTGGCGGCGCTGGACGCATAGAGCAGGCGTGCGCCGCGCTTCTGGCAGGTTTGGTACAACTGAACCGAGGTGGCAAAGTTGTTTTGCATCATGTACTTGCCGTTCATTTCCATGGTGTCGCTGCAGGCGCCTTCATGAAAAACGGCTTCGACCTGGCCGTAGGCGCCTTCGGTGTATGCGTCGTAAAACACATCGGCATCCACATAGTCGGCAATTTGCAGGTCAGCCAGGTTGCGAAATTTGTCGCCCTGGGTGAGGTCGTCCACCGCAATGATGTCAGTCAAACCACGTGCGTTCAGGCCTTTGATGAGGTTGGAGCCAATAAAACCGGCAGCGCCGGTGACAACGATTCGGGTCATGCAAACAACTCCTCATAAGAAACGGTGGCGGTGCCAAACTTGCCCACCACCAGGCCACCGGCCCGGTTGGCCAGCGGCAAAGCCTCGCGCATGGAAAAACCAGCGGCCACCAAAGCCGCCATGGTGGCAATCACCGTGTCGCCGGCACCGGTCACGTCAAACACTTCACGTGCCTGCGCGCTCACGTGCAGTTGACCCTGTGCGTCAAACAGCGTCATGCCTTCTTCGCTGCGGGTCAGCAGCACGGCTTTCAGCCCCAGCGCTTGACGCAGGTTTTGCACCTTGGTTTGAAGCTCAGGCTCGTCGGACCAAACGTCAATGACTTGCTGCAGCTCGGCACGGTTTGGGGTGATCAAGTCGGCACCTTGGTAACGTGAATAGTCGGCACCCTTGGGGTCGATCAAGATCGGCTTACCCGCCCGTTGGGCACTCAAGATCATGTCGCTCACATGTGCCAGGCCACCCTTGCCATAGTCGGAAAACAGCACGGCGTGGTGATTGGGCAAGAGCTCGGCAAAAGTGGCCGTTTGTGAGGCCAGCACCTCGGTTTGCGGCGTATTTTCGAAGTCCAGTCTTAACAATTGTTGTTGGCGACCAATCACGCGCAGCTTGACGGTGGTTTTGAGTTGTGCGTCGCGACCAAAATAGGCCTGGACGCCGGTGTTGGCCATCAAGGCTTCGAGCTTGTGGCTGGCGTCGTCGTCACCCACCACCGTCAACAGCGAGGCTTGTGCACCCAAAGTGACCACGTTGCAGGCCACATTGGCTGCGCCGCCGTTACGTTCTTCTTCCCGGGTGACTCGCACCACGGGCACCGGGGCTTCCGGGCTGATGCGGTCAACCGCACCGTACCAGTAGCGGTCCAGCATCACGTCACCCACCACCAGCACGCGGGCCTGGCGCATGCGCTCTTTTGAAATGTTCATAATTCCTCCACCCGGCGGGCGGGGTAACTGTCCCAAGCCTGGCAACCGGGACATTGCCAAAAGTGGTGTACGGCCTCAAACCCGCAGGCCGCACAGCGGTAACGCAACAAGGGTTTGGTGGCGTGGTCCAGCGCGCGTTGCACTTGGGGATGAAACTGCTCATGCTCGAGCTTTTCGCCGGCAATCCATTTTGTGGCCGCCACAAGGGAGGGCTCTTTTTCCAGGTGATGCGCGTACCAGTCGCGAGCGCTGACCGTGGCGTTGTCATCCACGCTTAAAAGTGAGACGATGGCATCCAGCACATCCAGTGACGGGCTGCTGGCATAAAGCGCCTGCAGTTGAGCACAGGTTTCCTTGACGCGCCCGCTGCGCAAAGCCAGGTCAGTCAGGGGTCGCGCTATCAGGGGAATGGCAGAGGGCGAACTTGTCAATGCGTCCACCAGGGTTTGCCAAGCCAGCTCGATGTGCCCCATCTTGGCCTGCAGGTGCGCCATGTCAAGCCGGGCGCGGGCTGCCTCTGGTGCTTTGTCGATGGCTTGTTGCAGCAACTGCTTCGCCGCATCCAATTGATCTTGAGCGACAAGTGTGGCGGCCTGCTCGCACAGGTAATGCGCCAAGCGGGGGCTGAAGCTGCCTTGTTCGGCACGATCCAATTTTTCCGCAACCTGTGCCGCCAGCGCCCAGTCCCGGCTACGTTCATAGTTGGCCAGCAAGGCCAATCGCGCCTGGGCTTCAAAAGGTGTACCTTCGAGCTTGAGCAAGGCGTCTTCGGCGCGGTCAAGCAACCCTGCTTTGAGGTAGTCAAGCGCCAGTGCGTGTTGGGCGCGGTGCCGATCCGCCTGGCTGATGTCACCGCGCGACAACAAGTGCTGGTGCACACGCACGGCGCGCTCGTACTCGCCGCGTCGGCGAAACAGGTTGCCCAGTGCAAAGTGCAACTCTGAGGTGTCGGGGTCGCTTTGCACCGCCTCGATGAATGCATCAATGGCTTGGTCTTGCTGCTCATTGAGCAAGAAATTCAGGCCCTTGAAGTAGGCTTTGGGTGCTTGACGATTTTCCAGGCGGATTTGGCGCAGGTCAAGTCGCGAGGCTACCCAACCCAGAACAAACGCCAGCGGTAGGCCAAGCAAAACCCAGCTCAGGTTAAATTCCATCGGCGTAGCTGGGTGCACCAGCTTGAGGAGCGGTCGCCGCGCTGTTTTCCTGGTTCACGGTCGTTGTTGGATGCGCTGGTGTACGCTGTCGCAACCAACGCGGCAACATGCCCAATACGCCTACGGCCACACCCATGCTGAAGGCAGACAACACAATCAGTACCTGCGGCGCACGCCATTGGTTGCCGAAGAAAAAATGCACGGTGGTGTCTTGCTGGTTGTTCAGCGCGAAAGCAAACAGGGTAAAAAAAATGGCTGCTTTAAGGACTGACTTAAGCAACCACAGAATGTGTTTCATGGATATTCCCCAGTGGTCTGCCCATTTTACTGTTGGGCATCTGCTGGTTTGAGTGTCATCACGTTATGGCTTGGCAGACTGCGTCAGCTCGTCGGTGCGTTGGTCAACTGCCTGGCGCAGGGCCTTGCCGGGTTTGAAATGCGGTACACGCTTTTCGGGAATGGCGACGCTCTCTCCGCTGCGTGGATTGCGGCCCATGCGAGGTGGGCGATAGTTCACTGAAAAACTGCCAAATCCCCGGATTTCAATGCGGTGTCCGCGCACCAGCGCGTCATTCATGGCGTCCAGAATCGCCTTGACGGCAAACTCGGCATCGCGTTGGGTCAGCTGACTGAAGCGTGCGGCAAGTTCTTCAACGAGGTCGGAGCGGGTCATAACAGGGTCTCAGGACAAAGAAAAACGACCGGTGCGCAGGGCAACCGGTCGTCAGTTCAGTTCGCAATAACTGGTTAGTTATTGTTGTCCAGCTTGGCGCGCAACAAAGCGCCCAAACTGGTGGTGCCAGCGTTTTCGCGGGAAGATTGCTGGCTGAGCGATGCCATGGCTTCGTTCTGGTCAGCAGCGTCCTTGGCCTTGATGGACAACTGGATGTTGCGGGTCTTGCGATCCACATTGACCACCACCGCGGTGACTTCGTCGCCTTCCTTGAGCATGTTGCGGGCATCTTCCACGCGATCGCGGGAGATTTCTGAGGCACGCAAGTAGCCAATGATGTCTTCGCCCAAGTCGATCTCAGCACCCTTGGCGTCCACAGTCTTGACCTTGCCAGTCACCACAGAACCCTTGTCGTTGATCGACGAGAAAGTGGTGAACGGGTCAGAGTCGAGTTGCTTGATGCCCAGGGAGATGCGTTCGCGGTCAACGTCAACAGCCAACACCAATGCCTCAACTTCCTGGCCCTTCTTGTACTCGCGCACAGCGGCTTCGCCTGGCTCGTTCCATGACAGGTCAGACAGGTGCACCAGACCGTCAATGCCAGCAGCCAGACCGACGAACACGCCGAAGTCGGTGATGGATTTGATCGGGCCCTTGACGCGGTCGCCGCGCTTGGTGTTTTGCGCAAACTCTTGCCATGGGTTGGCCTTGCACTGCTTCATGCCCAGGCTGATACGGCGCTTGTCTTCGTCGATTTCCAGAACCATGACTTCGACTTCATCGCCCAAAGCAACGATCTTGCTTGGTGCCACGTTCTTGTTGGTCCAGTCCATCTCGGACACGTGAACCAGGCCTTCAATGCCGGGTTCCAGTTCCACAAAAGCGCCGTAGTCGGCGATGTTGGTGATCTTGCCGAACATGCGCGTACCTTGGGGGTAACGGCGGTTCACGCCCATCCAAGGGTCATCACCCATTTGCTTCAGACCCAGAGACACGCGATTCTTCTCGGTGTCAAATTTCAGGATCTTGGCGGTGATTTCCTGGCCAGCGGTCACCACTTCAGACGGGTGACGGACACGGCGCCATGCCATGTCGGTGATGTGCAACAGGCCGTCAATACCGCCCAGGTCCACAAACGCACCATATTCGGTGATGTTTTTCACCACGCCTTGAACAATCGCGCCTTCTTTCAACGTGTTCATCAGCTTGGAGCGCTCTTCGCCCATGGAGGCTTCCACCACGGCACGGCGCGACAAAACGACGTTGTTGCGCTTGCGGTCGAGCTTGATGACCTTGAATTCCAGGGTCTTGTTTTCGTACGGAGACAGGTCTTTGGTCGGACGGGTGTCAACCAGTGAACCAGGCAGGAAGGCGCGGATGCCATTGACCAACACGGTCAGGCCACCCTTGACCTTGCCGCTGGTAGTACCAGTGACAAATTCTCCGGTTTCCAGGGCTTTTTCCAGGCTCATCCAGGAGGCCAGACGCTTGGCGGTGTCGCGCGACAGAATGGTGTCGCCATAGCCGTTTTCGATCGAGCCAATGGCCACCGACACGAAGTCGCCAACTTGGACTTCAGTTTCGCCCTGATCGTTCTTGAACTCTTCCAGCGGCACGTAGGCTTCAGACTTGAGGCCAGCGTTCACAACCACAAAGCTGTGCTCAATACGAACCACTTCAGCAGTGATCACTTCGCCTGGGCGCATTTCCGTGCGTGTCAAGGACTCTTCAAATAGGGCGGCAAAAGATTCGGACATTTTTAATGTGGCAATAGCGCCACGGGGTTAAGTTGTGTTGAACCTCATTTGCAGTGCGCTTGGGCAGCGCGATAAGGCAAATGAGGGCCGGTGCAAAGGGTGAACCCTTGCGGTTTAGCCCTTGAGAACCATCAAAAGGGCTGTTTGCCTTGCCACCAGTTCAATACCAGATCGACCGATTCTTCAATCGACAGGTCCGAGTTATCCAGCAGTTTGGCATCTTGCGCAGGTTTGAGAGGCGCCACGCTGCGGGACATGTCCCGGGCGTCGCGTGCTTCCAGATCGGCGCGAAGACTGTCGAGTGTAGTAGCATTTCCCTTTGAAATCAACTGTTTGAAACGCCTTTGCGCGCGATGCTCGGCATTCGCTGTCAAAAACACCTTGAGCTGGGCATCGGGGAAGATCACCGTGCCCATGTCCCGGCCGTCAGCGACAAGGCCAGGCAGACAGCGAAAATTGTGCTGCAGCCCAATCAATGCCAACCGTACCTTGGGCAAGGCGGACACTTTGGAGGCGCTCATGCCCATGGCTTCGGTGCGGATCGCTTGGCTTACGTCGACATCATTCAGAAACACCTTTTCGTGTTTGAATTCAATGTGCAGTTGCCCTGCCAACGCAGCAATCGCCTCTTCGCCACGGGTATCCAGCGGCAGGTTGGCTTGCGTGGCGGCCAGTGCCGTGATGCGGTAAAGCGCTCCCGAGTCCAGCAGGTGGTAACCCAAGCGATCAGCCAGTTGCGCAGCCAATGTGCCCTTGCCTGAGGCGGTGGGGCCGTCCACACAAATCACCGGGATGTGTTGGGTACCGGTCTGCACCAGAGAAAACAGGGCTTCAAAGTAGTCAGGGAAAGTTTTGGCGACGCATTTTGGGTCTTCTATGCGCACAGGCAACGCTGCCGGGTTGAAGGCGGCGAGCGAAAAACACATGGCCATGCGGTGGTCGTCGTAGGTGTGAATGCTGGCGGCTTTCCAGTCGGCAGGACGAGCGGGTGGTGTGACCTGGATGAAGTCTGCGCCATCGACCACCGTGGCGCCCAGTTTGCGCAGTTCACAGGCCATGGCGGCAATACGGTCGGTTTCCTTGACGCGCCAGCTGGCAATGTTGCGCAGCGTGGTGGTGCCCTGGGCATACAGGGCCATCACAGCCAGCGTCATGGCGGCATCGGGGATGTGGTTGCAATCGAGGTCGATGGCGTTGAGCGGCCAGCTGCCTTGTGAGGTCTCCAGCCAGTTGGGGCCACTTTTCACTTGGGCGCCCATCATGCGGACGGCTTCAATGAAACGGATGTCACCTTGTATCGAATCGGCACCAAGGCCCAAAATTTTTATGCTTTTTTGACTTGTGGCCCCCGTCGCTATTGCGCCAAGAGCTATGAAATAGCTAGCAGATGAGGCGTCCGCCTCAACAAACAGGGTGCCTGGTGTCTGGTACTGGCTGCCTTTGGGAATGGTGAAGCGCTGCCAGCCGTCGCGTTGGACCTGGATGCCAAAACGTGCCAAGAGGTTGAGCGTGATCTCAATGTAGGGGCGCGAGATCAGTTCACCCACCACGTCAATCACGATGTCTTGCGTTGCCACCAGCGGCAAGGCCATCAGCAAGGCGGTGAGAAACTGGCTTGACACATCGCCACGCACCTTGATGGCGGCGTTGAGCACAAGTTGAGGTGTGCCAATGCGCAGTGGCGGGTAGCCGTTCTGGTCGGTGTAGTCGACCTGGCACCCCAGTTGCCGCAAGGCATCGACCAAATCACCAATCGGACGCTCGTGCATGCGCGGCACGCCACTGAGTTCATAGTTGCCGCCCATCAGGGCCAGCGCAGCGGTCAGCGGCCGAATGGCGGTTCCGGCATTGCCCATGAACAGCTTGGCGTCTCTGTGTTTGGGCTGACCACCCAAGCCGTCAATGACCACCGTGTTGCCCGATTGCTCAAGGCCGCAGCCCAAAGCGCGCAAGGCGTCCAGCATGACCCGGGTGTCGTCGGAGTCCAGTACGTCATGCAAAGTGGTGCGGCCATGGCACAAGGCTGCCAGCAGCAGCACCCGGTTCGAGATGCTCTTGGAGCCTGGCAGCGTGAGGGTGCCGCCCGCAGATTGCAGCGGTGGCAGGTCAATGAAAGCAGTACTTAGCATGGTTTGGGAAAGTGGGTCATTTGCCATTGGCCACGGGTGGTGCTGGCCTGTTCAATCAAGGCTTCGATGGCCGGCCCGTTGCCGCTGGTCATGAGGTCTTCAAAGGCCTGCAATTGCGCTTGAAACAGTTGACTCTGAGCCAGCAATTCGTGGCGGTTGGCCAGCAGGATGTCGCGCCAGACCTTGGGGTCGCTGGCGGCAATGCGGGTGAAGTCGCGAAAACCGGGCCCGGCCAGCGACAAGAATTCTGAGCCTTGAGCTTGGGTGACCACTGAATTCATCAGTGCAAAGGCCAACAGGTGGGGCAGGTGGCTGACCGCCGCGAACGCGGCATCGTGCGACTCGGGGGACATCTGCACCACGTTGCAGCCCAATGCGGTCCAGACCTCCCTGGCTTGTTTGACCTGGGGCGCGAGCGCACGTTCAGTGGGCGTCAAAATGACCTGGCGGCCGTTGTACAGATCGGCGTCCGCATGCTCGACGCCTGCGCGCTCCTTGCCCGCAATCGGGTGCGCGGGCACAAATGAGCCTATTTGTTCGCGCAAGCCACGCTTTGCTGCTTCCATCACATCGCCCTTGGTGGAGCCCACGTCCATGATCAACATCTTTGGTGTGACCATGTGCTTGATGGCTTTGAGCGTCGCCTCGGTGGCCGCCACCGGCACCGCGATCAACACGATGTCGGCGCCGGACACTGCTAGCAGCGCGGACGGCGCTTCCACGTCAATCACGCCCATGGCCCGGGCGCGCTCGGTGGTCGAGGGTGACTTGCTGTAGCCCACCACGCGCTTGACCAACCCGGCTTGCTTCATCGCCAAGGCAAAGGAGCCGCCCATCAGGCCGCAGCCGATCAGCCCGAGTTGTTCAAACATGTGTTGCCGCCTGGGCGTTCAAAGGTAAAACGCAGCCCCCTCGGGGGGAAGTGAACGACACAAAGTGCGAGAGCATGGGGGTCATGTTATTCAGTCACCGGGTAAGTGCCCAGCACTTTGTAAAACGCGCACAGGCTGCGCAATTCCTCAAGTGCCGCATGCACATGGGGTTGCGACGGGTGTCCTGACAGGTCAATGTAAAAGTAGTATTCCCACTGGCCGGAGCGCGCCGGGCGCGACTCAAACCGGGTCATGGACACACCATGCTTTTTAAGGGGCACCAGCAGGTCATGCACAGCCCCCGGCCGGTTCGTCACCGACACAATCAGGCTGACGCAGTCGTTACCGGTGGCTTGCGGGGCGGCCAGCGTTTGTGGCAGGCAAATGACGGCAAAGCGGGTGCGGTTGAAGGCGTCATCCTGAATCGCGTAGGAGGCAATGTGCAAACCGAACTCGCTGCCAGCTTTTTCGCTGGCAATGGCGGCCCAGGCCGGGTTGGTGGCCGCCAGACGCGCACCTTCCGCATTGCTGGCGGCAGCCCGCCGATCAGCATGGGGCAAGTGGGTGGTGAGCCAGTCCTGACACTGTGCCAGGGCCTGTGGGTGGGCGTAAACCGCTTCGATGTCGTGCAGTGAGGGCTCCAGGCGCAACAGGTTGTGGCGCACCAGAAAGCTGGTTTCACCAATGATGTGCAGTGGTGAGTTGAGCAACAGGTCCAGTGAGCGTGAAATCACACCTTCAGACGAATTCTCAATCGGCACCACGCCATATTCGGCGCTGCCGGCCGCGGTGGCGCGAAACACTTCATCAATGCTGACGCACAGCACGCGTGACATGCTGCCGCCAAAAAACTGGATGGCAGCCTGTTCGCTGAAGGTGCCGGCAGGCCCCAGGTAGGCCACACGCTGTGGCGCTTCAAGGGCGCGGCAGGCCGACATGATTTCGCGCCAGATCAGGCTCAAACTCTGGTCTTTCAGAGGGCCACCGTTGTGCGCCTGCAAATTGGCAATCACCTGGGTTTCGCGGTCCGGGCGGAACACGGCGGAACCGTCCATGCGCTTGATCTCACCCACGTCGTGGGCCAGGTTGGCCCGCTGGTTGAGCAAGGTCAGCAGGTCCAGATCCAGGGCATCGATGGCGATGCGCAGCTCAGCAAGGGTTTTGGCCATGGGCAGGTCTACCTGAAAGAATAATCGTCTTGGGGTGCGAAGCGTGTCAACCCTTGCCTTCAGCCGCGTTGTGCTTCAAAGTCACACATGTAACTCACCAAGGCTTGAACGCCTTCAATTGACATGGCGTTGTAGATGCTGGCGCGCATGCCGCCCACCGACTTATGGCCTTTGAGTTGCAGCAGGTCACGGTCCCGTGCGCCAGCCAAAAAGGCGTCGTTGAGGCCCTCATCGCGCAGATAAAACGGCACGTTCATGCGTGAGCGGCAATCCCTGGCCACCCGGTTTACGAACAAAGAGGAACTGTCAATGGCGTCATAAAGCAACTTGGCCTTGGCGATGTTGCGGGCCTCGATCGCGGAAATGCCACCCTGCGCTTTGAGCCACTTGAACACCAGGCCGGCGATGTAAATCGAGTAGGTGGGCGGGGTGTTGTACATCGACTGGTTGTCAGCCACGGTTTTGTAATGGAAGGCGCTCGGGCAGATAGGCAGGGCACGGTCCAGCAGGTCGTCATGCACCACCACCAGTGTCAGGCCCGCAGGACCGAGGTTTTTTTGCGCGCCACCAAAAGCCACGCCTACCCGCGACCAATCCACCGGGCGCGAGGCCACATGCGAGGAAAAATCAAGCACCAGTGGCGCTTCACAGCCCAGGGCTTTCAGGTCAGGCAACTCGTGGTACTCGACACCATTGATGGTCTCGTTGCTGCAGATGTGTACATAGGCGGGTTTGCTGCTGAGTTGCCAACTGGCAGGCGCAGCCAGCGTGGTGTGGCCGTCGGCCTTGGTACTGGCTGCCTCATGTGCGGTGCAGTACCTGCCCGCCTCGGCCAGGGATTTTTCGCTCCAGCTGCCAGTGACCACAAAGTCGGCCGTGTGTCCACCCGAGAGGTTCAGCGGCACGATTGCGTTTTCAGCCAGTCCGCCACCTTGCATGAACAGCAGCTTGAAGTGGTCAGGCACGGCCAGCAACTCGCGCAGGTCAGCCTGGGCTTCTGCATAAATCTGGCCAAACTCTTTGCCCCTGTGGCTCATTTCCATCACGCCCATGCCACTGCCGTGCCAGTCGAGCATTTCATCAGCGGCCTGGCGCAGCACCTCGTCAGGCATGACGGCCGGGCCGGCAGAAAAGTTATACGGTCGCATGGTTCAATAATTTATAAAAAATGAGGCTCTATCCCTTTTGGATATTGCACAAGTAGCTATTATAAATATAGCAATTACTGGGCTGTGTCGTCAGTGTCTGAGCCCGTGTCAGGCGCTGCGTCTGGGGCGTCGTCCTCATCCGCCGATTCTGTGATGGCTGGGATGGCATCGTTTTCTACCAGGCGTTGCAAGCCGCTCAATTGGGAACCATCATCCAGGCTGATCAGCGTCACGCCCTGTGTAGCACGGCCCAGTTCACGAATTTCGCTGACCCGCGTGCGAACCAGTACGCCCCGATCAGTGATCAGCATGATTTCATCATCTGCGTGCACCAGGGTGGCCGCGACTACCTTGCCGTTGCGCTCACTCTGCTGGATGGCGATCATGCCCTTGGTGCCACGGCCATGGCGCGTGTACTCGGCGATGCTGGTGCGTTTGCCATAACCGTTTTGGGTGGCCGTGAGCACGCTTTGTGTCTCGTCTTCGGCCACCAGCATGGCAATCACGCTCTGGCTTTCTTCAAGCATCATCCCGCGCACACCGCGCGCCTGACGGCCCATCGGACGCACATCGTTTTCATCAAAGCGCACCGCTTTGCCGCCATCGCTGAACAGCATCACGTCGTGCTGGCCATCAGTGAGCGCTGCGCCGATCAAAAAGTCGCCTTCGTCCAGATCAACGGCGATGATGCCGGCTTTGCGCGGGTTCGAGAATTCATTCAACGCGGTCTTTTTGACCGTGCCCATGCTGGTGCCCATGAATACATACTGATCTGCCGGGAAACTGCGCTTTTCTCCGGTGAGCGGCAGCACCACGGTGACTTTTTCGCCCTCCTGTAAAGGGAACATGTTGACGATGGGGCGCCCACGTGAACCACGCGAGCCTTGTGGTACTTCCCAGACCTTGAGCCAGTACATGCGGCCGCGGTTGCTGAAGCACAGGATGTAGTCGTGCGTGTTGGCGATGAAGAGCTGGTCGATCCAATCGTCTTCTTTGGTGGCTGTGGCCTGCTTGCCACGGCCACCACGTTTTTGCGCCCGGTATTCACTCAAAGGCTGGCTCTTGATGTAGCCACTGTGACTCAAGGTGACCACCATGTCGGTCGGGGTGATCAGGTCTTCGGTAGAGAGATCAAATGACGAGTGTTCGACGAGACTGCGGCGCGCACCAATTTTGGTCAGGCCGAATTCGGCTTTGATCGCCGTCAGTTCGTCGCTGATGATGACCGACACGCGTTCGGGGCGGGCCAGAATGTCCAGCAAGTCGTCAATTTCAGACATGACTTCTTTGTATTCAGCCACGATTTTGTCTTGCTCAAGGCCAGTCAAGCGTTGCAGGCGCATCTGCAGGATTTCCTGCGCTTGCGTTTCCGACAAGCGGTACAGGCCGTCGTTGCCCATGCCGTATTGCATCTCCAGCCCATCCGGGCGGTAGCTGTCGGCATTGATGGTGCCCCCGTCAGCCCGCGTGCGCGTGAGCATCTCGCGCACCAATTTGCTGTCCCAGGGGCGGGTCATCAGCTCCTGCTTGGCCACGGGCGGTGTGGGCGACTCGCGGATGATGCGGATGAAGTCGTCAATATTCGCCAGCGCCACGGCCAAGCCTTCCAGCACATGACCACGCTCGCGCGCCTTGCGCAGCGTGAACACGGTGCGGCGTGTCACCACTTCGCGGCGATGCTGCAAGAAGACCTCAATCAGGTCCTTCAGGTTGCACAACTTGGGCTGGCCGTTGATCAGCGCCACCATGTTCATGCCAAAGGTGTCTTGCAACTGGGTTTGTTTGTACAGGTTATTCAGCACCACCTCGGGCACTTCGCCGCGCTTGAGTTCAATCACCAGGCGCATGCCCGACTTGTCAGACTCGTCCTGAATGTGGCTGATGCCCTCAATCTTTTTCTCGTGCACCAGCTCGGCCATGCGCTCCTGCAGGGTCTTTTTGTTCACCTGGTAGGGCAACTCGTCGACGATGATGGACTGGCGTTGGCCTTTGTCGATGTCTTCAAAATGGCACTTGGCGCGCATCACGACACGGCCACGGCCGGTGCGGTAGCCGTCTTTGACTCCGTTGATGCCATAAATGATGCCGGCGGTGGGGAAGTCGGGCGCCGGAATGATTTCCATCAGTTCATCGATGGAGGTTTCAGGGTTGCGCAGCAGGTGCAGGCAGGCGTCCACCACTTCATTCAAGTTGTGCGGTGGAATGTTGGTGGCCATGCCGACGGCAATGCCGCCTGAACCATTCACCAGCAAATTCGGCAGGCGCGTGGGGAGCACCAACGGTTCTTTTTCTGAGCCGTCGTAATTAGGACCGAAGTCAACAGTTTCCTTGTCCAGGTCGGCCAGCAACTCATGGGCGATCTTGGCCAGGCGAATTTCGGTGTAACGCATGGCCGCAGCGTTGTCGCCGTCGACCGAGCCGAAATTGCCCTGGCCGTCAACCAGCATGTGGCGCATGGAAAAGTCTTGCGCCATGCGAACGATGGTGTCGTACACCGACTGGTCGCCGTGCGGGTGATACTTACCAATCACATCGCCAACGATGCGCGCGGATTTTTTATAGGCCTTGTTCCAATCGTTGTTCAGCTCATGCATGGCAAACAACACGCGCCGGTGAACGGGCTTCAGTCCATCCCGCGCATCTGGCAAAGCCCTCCCGACGATCACACTCATGGCGTAGTCCAGGTAGCTGCGACGCATTTCATCCGCAAGACTGGTGGGCAGGGTTTCTTTGGCGAACTGGGTCATGGGTGGGACTTGGGGTTAAGCAAGATCTAAGTTAGCGTAGGATTTTAAGCTGTCGTTTTGTGGCTGCCTTGCAACGGTTTGAGAAATTGCAAGCGCTGATACGCTGATTGACCCAAGAGAGGGGGACATCAATTATTTTTAATAAACTGTCTGTGGCACAATCAATGTAACGCTTGATGTGATAGGCACGTTGGGCGTCCAATATACCGACGCAGCTTTGCTGCGGTTTTTTCCCCTAAGGAGAACCATGAAGAAACTCAATAACGTGGCAGTGCTGTTTGCAGCAGCAGCTTTGGCCTTACCCATGGCCTCAATCGCTCAAAACGTGCAAGCATTCCCAGCCAAGCCACTCGCCAGCCCGACAGCTGACGATTTCAAGTACGCCACCGGTGAAAACCAATGGCGTTCAGCTGACGGCAAGCCCGTGATGAACGGCACCAATGAACTGTGCTGGCGCAATGCGTTCTGGACACCTGCGACAGCCTACCCAGGTTGCGATGGTTCCATTCTGGCGCCTTTGCCTGTTGTAGCCGCCGCACCAGCTCCTGTGGCTGCCCCGGCCCCTATGGCTGCGCCAGCACCCGCACCAGCGCCCGCACCTGTGGCCGCTGCTAAGGTGACATACGCTGCTGACGCATTCTTTGATTTTGACAAGTCTGTGCTCAAGCCTGAAGGCAAGGCCAAGCTTGACGACTTGGTCGGCAAAGTCAAGGACATCAACTTGGAAGTGATCATTGCTGTTGGTCACACCGATGCAGTGGGTTCCGATGCTTACAACCAGAAGCTGTCGGTCCGTCGCTCTGAGGCTGTCAAGGCGTATTTGGTGTCCAAGGGCATCGAAAAGAACCGCGTTTATACCGAAGGCAAGGGCGAGAAGCAACCTGTGGCTGACAACAAAACCGCAGAAGGCCGTTCCAAGAACCGTCGCGTTGAGATTGAAGTTGTGGGTACACGCGCCAAGTAATTGGTCGATGGTTTAGCTCTTTGAGCGCAACAAAAAACCCGCTTCGGCGGGTTTTTTGTTGCCTGTTTTCTGATGATCAGGGTTTACCCTAAAATTGGCCTGCTGTACAAAATGAAGCGTCAACACTGCAAGGCCATTTGGGCCGACCGCATGCTGGGTGACGCGCACGGTGACTATGTAAAGGTGCGCTATGCAGATTGATGATGACTTATCTCAACGTTTAAGTGCTTCCATGGAGACACTTAACGCCCGTATCGCACGCCTGGCCATGGCGCTTGATGTGGCCCTGAATGACCGTGCCGCAGTGGATGCATTGATGGCGAAGGCACACTTCCAGTCGGTTGACAACGAACGCCGTCTTGCCCCTGCTGATGGGCCGCATGTCCGAGTGACATCAGAACGGCGGCATGCTCATCAGTGTGAGGAATTGCGCGGATTGCTGGTGTTGCGCTACCACCTGGAGGTCACCATCCTGAAAGACAACGGCTGGATTGTGACCCGCCAAGTGCTGGTGCAGGCTGAGGATCATCTGGTACGCCAAGGCTTCAAGCCCGGCGCTGATGGGCTGGACCTTGATGATTTCTTCAATATCGCTTGAGTTTTAGCGATGTATTTTTTGAATAACCTGGACTGATATGAATTTGTCTCTCGACACTGAACTGATTGAAAACTACACATTTTCAGAAATTCAACTGGGGCAAAGTGCCCGGCTCTTGCGTACCTTATCGCTCGAAGACATCTCTGCTTTTGCAGCGGTGTCAGGCGACACCAACCCGGCGCACCTGAACCCTGAGTACGCCAATGACACCTTGTTTCACGGGGTGATCGCCCACGGCATGTGGAGCGGCGCCCTGATTTCAGCGCTGCTGGGTACCCAGTTCCCAGGTCCAGGAACCATTTATCAGGACCAGGCCCTGCACTTCGTCAAGCCTGTGCGTGTAGGAGACACACTCACCGTCACAGTGACGGTGATCGCCATGAACCCCGCCAACAAAAGCGTCGAGCTTGACTGCCAGGTGATCAACCAGCGTGGCGAACATGTGCTCAGCGGTGTGGCCAAAGTGTTGGCCCCTGCGACCAAGGTGCGCTTGCCACGTGTGGTGGCGCCGCAGATTCAATTGTTTGACCCACAAGCGCGTTTTAACAATCTGCTCGCGTTGGGTGAAAAACTTGAAGCTGTGCGTTGTGCCGTGGTCCACCCGTGTGACGAAGGTTCACTCAGTGGGGCAATGGATGCAGCGCGTTACGGGCTGATCGTGCCGGTGCTGATTGGTCCCGAAGTGCGTATTCGCCATGTGGCCGCTGAGGCGGGCATTGACCTGACTGGTGTCGAAATCATCGACCAACCACACAGCCATGCGGCGGCTGAAAAAGCCGCCGAGATGGCGGCCAACTGGGAAGTTGAAATTTTGATGAAAGGCAGCCTGCACACCGATGAGCTGATTCATGCCGTGCTGTCCAAGCCTGCGCTGCGCACGGGGCGGCGCATGTCACACGTGTTTCGCTTTGACGTGCCGCTGTACCACAAGCCTCTACTGATCACCGATGCCGCCCTGAACATTCGCCCGACGCTGCAAGAAAAAGTCGACATCATTCAAAACGCCATTGACTTCGCCCGCATCCTGGGCGTGGCCGTGCCCAAAGTGGCGATTTTGTCAGCGGTGGAAAACGTCAACCCCAATATTCCCTCGACCCTGGACGCTGCTGCGCTGTGCAAAATGGCCGACCGGGGGCAAATTACTGGTGGTGTGCTGGATGGTCCTCTGGCGTTTGACAACGCCATTTCGGCACATGCCGCACAAATCAAACACATCGAGTCCGAGGTGGCGGGTCAAGCGGACATCATGGCGGTGCCCGATCTGGAAAGCGGCAACATGCTGGCCAAACAACTGGAATACTTGGCAGGTGCCAGCGGTTCAGGCATCGTGCTGGGTGCCCGCGTGCCGATTGCCCTGACCAGTCGGGCCGATGGCCCGTCCAACCGGGTGGCGTCGGCCTTGCTGGCACTGCTGGTGGCGCATAACGCCCGACGTGATCAACCGCGTCCAATCTGGTAAGGAAATTTACATGGCTATTCTTTCTGTCAACGCTGGCTCCTCCACGCTCAAGTTCTCTCTCTATCCTTTGTTAACCGGTCAAGTTCAGCCGCAAATGCTCAGCGGTTGCATCGAAGGCCTGGAGCCTGGCGGTACGCCTGAAATGCGCTGGGACTTTCAGGGTCAAAGTCATCGCAAAACCTTGATGCTGGCGGCGGACCACGTGTTCGCCCAGGCGTTGCTGAGTTTGCGTGACTTGCTTTCCAGCTTGCCAGGTGCACCTGCCATGCAGGCGGTGGCGCACCGTGTGGTGCATGGCGGCTCGCAATACCGCGCCAGCGTGGTGGTGACGGACACCGTGCTGGCTGATCTGACGCAACTCAATTCGTTGGCACCACTGCACCAACCGCATAACCTGGAAGGGGTTCGTGCCTTTGCCAAGGCGTTTCCTGAGGTGCCGCAGGTGGCATGTTTTGACACCGCGTTTCACGCCACGCTGCCTGAAGTGGACTATCGCTTCGCCTTGCCAGAGGCGCTCTATGAGCAAGGCCTGCGCCGTTACGGCTTTCATGGCTTGTCTTACCAGTATGTGATGGGCGTGCTGCTGGAGCGCAGCACGCGGGCTACCGGCAGGGTGCTGATGGCGCACTTGGGCAATGGTGCAAGCCTGTGTGCCGCACGTGCGGGCAAGAGTTTGGCAACCACCATGGGTTTTTCGGCGCTGGACGGGCTGATGATGGGCACCCGACCAGGCTCACTGGATTCTGGTGTCATGCTGTATTTGCTGGAACAGGGCTGGAACCACGAACGGCTGCAAAAGCTGTTGTACAAGCAAAGCGGTTTGCTCGGTGTGTCTGGCACTTCCGCTGACATGCGCCGGTTGCGCGCCGACACCTCTGCCAGTGCCAAGCTGGCCGTTGACATGTTCACGTACCGGGTGCAGCGCGAGAGCGGTGCCCTGGTGGCATGTCTGCAGGGGCTGGATGTGCTGGCGTTCAGTGGCGGCATTGGTGAGCACGACGTCGCCTTGCGCCTTGAGCTTGGCACACGGCTGGCCTGGCTTGGGGTGGTGATTGACCCCATTCTGAACTTGCAGGCCACGGGTGACCAGGTCATGGCCATCCATGCGCCCACCAGCGCCGTTGAAGTCTGGGTGGTGCCTACCGATGAAGGCGTGGTCGCGGCGCGCGAAGCGGCCAGGCTGCTGGCAGCCTGAAGGGGCTTTGTGCAGGTGCGTTGATGGCGCAAGCATGTCGCCATCACCCGGCCGACCGCGCCTGCACCATGAACGCCAGGCTTTGAGATACTCACCTCATGCAACTTCAAGACATTCTCTATTCGCAAGGTTTCGGCACACGCCGCGTGTGTGCCGGTTTGATTCAGCAGGGTTTTGTTCATGTTTATGATGAAAATAACTCTTTAGACCTCGTTGAATATACTCAGGCAGCTACTGAATTTGTAGCAAAAGGGCTGCGCTTTCAGGTCCAGGGCGTGGACTGGCCGTACGCTGAGAAGGCCTACGTGTTGCTGAATAAGCCGACCGCCACCGAATGCTCTCAAAAGCCCTCCACCTACCCCAGCATTTACACCTTGTTGCCATCGCCGTTGCGCTTGCGTCCACAAAAGGGCGCGGTGCAAGGCGTGCAGGCGGTGGGTCGGCTCGATCAGGACACCACCGGACTGCTGCTGCTGACCGATGACGGCAAGTTCATCCACCGAATGAGCTCGCCGCGCCACCATGTGCCCAAGGTGTATGAGGTCACCGTCAAACACCCGCTCGATGACCGCCAGGTGAACCAGTTGCTGGCAGGTGTGGTGTTGGACGACGACCCCAAACCGGTGCGCGCCGCGGCCTGTGAGGCAAGGAGCGAGTTTCACTTGCGCCTGACCCTGACCGAGGGCAAATACCATCAGGTCAAGCGTATGGTGGCGGCAGTCAGCAACCGGGTCGAAGCCTTGCACCGCTCACAAATTGGCGGTTTGCGCTTGCCAGATGACTTGGCACCGGGCCAATGGCGCTGGCTAAACGGCGCAGATTTGGCTAGCATTCAGGGCGCTTAGGCATCTCTGGCAGCTACACTTTCCGGCCGGTGGTGTGAGTTGACTGATTTCAACTTGGGTTTTGTACTGGCCCCTTGACCAGCTTTCGTTTTTATAAGGTCGTTTGTGCGCAACTTGCTTTCATTCTTGATTTTTGGCTTGGGGCTGGTGGGGTCGTGGTCAGCCCAGGCGGCAATGCCCGTGTTTGTATTGAATTCACTTGAGGCCAGCGTGAGCGTGGTTGACCCTGTCAGCTGGACCGAAACCCAGCGCATTCCCACTGGCAAAGAGCCGCACCACCTGTACCTGACACCCGATGAAAAATCGCTCATCATCGCCAACGCCTTGAGCGATTCGCTGTTGTTCGTCGACCCCAAGACAGCCGTGGTGCAGCGCACGCTTACAGGGATTCTGGACCCCTACCAACTGCGGTTTTCGCCCGACATGAAATGGTTTGTGACCGCGGCCAACCGGCTCAACCATGTGGACATTTACCGTTGGGACGGCAGCAACCTGGCATTGGTCAAACGCATTGTCACCAGCAAGACACCGAGCCACGTCTGGATTGACAGCACCAGCCGGACGGTTTACGCCACCATGCAAG
This sequence comes from Burkholderiales bacterium, assembly GCA_038207945.1. Lineage (GTDB taxonomy): Bacteria > Pseudomonadota > Gammaproteobacteria > Burkholderiales > Burkholderiaceae_C > Rhodoferax. The sequence continues at coordinate 349 of JBBQZG010000030.1, read as the reverse complement.
ACAGCGATGAGCTGGTGGCCATTGACTTGGCGACCCAAACCCTGAAGTGGCGTTACCCCACCGGCGCTATGCCTGCCGATGTGTTCGGCACGCCGGACGACAAATTCCTGCTAGTCGGGTTGACGGGTGGTGAGGGCGTTGAAATTTATGACGTGACCGGTGCGGCACCCAAGCTGGTCAAGTTGTTGAAAACCGGGCAGGGCGCGCATTCTTTCAGGGGCGCGGGTGACAAGCGCCATGTGTTTGTCAGCAACCGGGTGGCCAACACCATCAGCAAAATTGATTACCAGACCATGACGGTGGTTGACAATTACCCGGCACCGAGCGGCCCCGATGACATGGAAGTCAC
>JBBQZG010000029.1:0-27814 GCA_038207945.1 Burkholderiales bacterium | reverse complement strand
GAGCTTGATCTTGACCATGCGGTCCTGCACGGTGGATTCGAGTCGGCCTTGAATGGTGGCCATGCCATTGATACCCACCACCGCCAGCGCAGCCATCAAGGCCAGCACAATGGCAAAACCCAGCGTCAAACGCAGGCCAATCTTCATATTTGCAAACATGTCAAACCCCTTTTTTAAACAACCTCAATCCACATCAAAGAAACCGACTGTTGGCTTGCACTTCAAGCCATTTAACCCTCTAGCCCTCCAGCCCTCTATCCACTTGTTTTTGCTGTTATTAAATACATAGCAATCTGCCGATTGCATCCGTGCCAGCTAGGCCTGGACCGCATGCTCATGCGGGTCATACTGCCCTGCCCCGCCCTTCGCCATCGCCTGGCGCACCAGCTGTGGCACATCCAGAATCAAGGCCACATCACCGCTGCCCAAAATCGTTGAGCCGCTGATGCACTTGCTTTGCGCAAACATTGGCCCCAGCGGTTTGATCACGGTCTGGAACTCACCCAGCAAGGTGTCCACCACCAGTCCGGCTTTTTGACCGGCGTGTTTAAGCACCACAATGTTTTCGCCCTTGGCCGACTGGCCCGGCACCGAGAACAGTTCACGAATCCGGATGAACGGCAGCACCTGACCGCGCAGGTTGGTGTAGTCGTGGCCGGGCTCGGCGCTGTAGGCCACGCATTCCTCGATCATGTCCAGCGGAATGGCATAGACCGATTTGTCCACGCCCACCAGGAAGCCGTCGATGATGGCCAGCGTCAGCGGCAAGCGCACCGTCACGGTGGTGCCAATCCCTTCTTCGCTGCTTAACCCCACGGTGCCGCGCAGCGCCGTGATGTTGCGCTTGACCACATCGAGCCCAACGCCACGGCCTGACAGGTTGGTGACTTTCTCGGCGGTGGAAAACCCGGGTTCGAAGATCAACGCATAAACATCGGCATCACTCATGTGGTGACCGGCTTCAACCAGACCACGCTCAACAGCTTTGGCCAGGATTTTTTCACGCTTCAAACCACCGCCATCGTCCTGAACCGTGATGACAATCGCGCCCGAGTCATGAAAGGCGTTGAGTTTGAGCGTGCCCTGCACGGGTTTGCCGCGCGCCGCGCGCAGCTCGGCGCTCTCGATGCCGTGGTCCATGCTGTTGCGCACCAAGTGCATCAGCGGGTCACCAATTTTTTCGACCACGGTTTTGTCGAGTTCGGTGTCTTCGCCGTCAATCATCAGGGTGATGTCTTTGCCGAGGTCACGCGACACGTCATGCACCACGCGCTGGAAGCGGTTAAAGGTGGCCCCAATCTTGACCATGCGCAATTGCAGCGCACTGTCGCGCACTTCTTCGACCAGGGTGGCAAGTTTGGAGGTGGCCTCGGTGAGTTCCACCACACGCGAGCGGTGCGCGATCAGGTTGACACTGGCCCCGGCAATGATCAGCTCGCCCACCAGGTTGATGAGCTGGTCGAGCTTGTCGGCATCGACGCGGATGGACTTGCTCTCGGCCGCGCCCATCTCCTTGACCTGTTTTTGCTTGGACAAGGCCGCTTCCACCACCTCAGGCTGCACCGAGCCTTGTTCCACAAAAATTGTGCCTATGGGTTTGCCGGGCTCGTCGGACTGGGCATTGAGCGCCAGGTCGAGTTCTTGCGGGGTGAGTGTGCCGCAGCGCACCAGCATGTCACCCAGACGGGTGGGCTCCCCTTGTTGCAGGCCGATCAGGCTGATGTATTCGGATATGCGGCTGTGCGGCGGCAAGATCACCAGGCGGCTGTCGTCGCGCACAAATTCAAACACTTTTTCAATCCCGGCTTTGTCAGCGGTGGTTTGAAACGCAATCTCAAACCCCAGGTAACACTGCTCGGGGTCCATTTGCTCGGCATCGGGCAACAGGTCGGTGACCGTGGCGATGCCAATGACCTGGCCCATGGTGTTGAGGTAACGGATGAACGACAGCGGGTCCATGCCGTTGCGCAACACATCCGGGCCAAAACGCACCGAGATATGCCAGTGGTCAGCGTTGATGCCATTGATGCCGTTGTCGTTGATGCGTTGGACTTGCTCGGTGTCTGCAGTGGGCAGTGCGCGCGCCGCCTGAGCGGTCTCCGCTGCCTGCTTTGGCGCACCCAGATAGGCGCGCAGTTGGGCAATCAAGGGCTCGCCCTGGGCTGTCAGGTCGGCATTGCCATCATGTTCGCCGCCGGCCACACCCTCCACCAGCGTACCAATGTGGTCGCAGCAGGCCAGCAGCAGCACCACCAGTTTGTCAGCCAGTGCGATCTGGCCACCGCGTACCTTGTCCAACACGCTTTCCACCACGTGGGTGAAGGCCACCACATGGTTCAGACTGAACAGACCCGAGGAGCCCTTGATGGTGTGCGCGGCGCGAAAGATGGCGTTGACCATCTCGCTTTTTTCTTCAGTACCCTCAACCGCCAGCAAAGCGGTTTCCATGTCTTCAAGCAACTCGCGACTCTCGACAATGAAAGTCTCCAGTGCGTCATCTAAATCCATCTCAACTCCTTGATTGTCCGGCCTGAGTGGCGCCAGACGATGCCGCTTTGGCAGGTGAGCTCATCAACAGGTGGTCGCCAAAATGGGCCACCACATTGAGTAGCTCAAAGACTTCAATGACCGCCGGGCTGTGTGCCACCAACTTGATGTCGCGCTGTTGCGCCAACGCGGTCTTCTTGAGCAACATCAGCAGTTGCACACCCGCCGTGTCAAGGTCAGTGACACCTGACAAGTCAACTTCATCGACCAGCGGCGTGGCCAGCAGCACGGGCTTGAGTTCCATGGCACGAAAGATCGTGAACTCACCCTCAATGCGCAAGGTGTTGGTTTGGCTCATGGCAAGCACAGCCGTTGCACGGCACTCACCAGTTGCTCCGGCTGGAACGGTTTCACCACCCAGGCGCGGGCACCCGCGGCCTGGCCTTCGCGCTTTTTCTCCTCGGCCGACTCGGTGGTAAGCATGATGACCGGGGTGAACTTGTAGGCCGGCATCTGCTTGACGGATTTGAGGAAGGCAATGCCGTCCATCACCGGCATGTTCACGTCGCTGATGATCATGTGGACTTTTTGCCCGGTGAGTTTGCTCAGGGCGTCTTTGCCATCACAGCCTTCAATGGTGTCGTAGCCAGCACCCTTGAGGGCAATGCCGATCACCCGTCGCATGGACGCAGAGTCGTCCACAATCATGATGAGTTTCGCCATGGCTTGTCCTCTAGAAAAAACTGATGTCAGTGGTGGTGTTTTGCGCAACCTTGCCGCCTTCATGGATCACATGCTGATCGGCCATGACGTAGGTTTTTTTCAGCTCGGTGAGCATTTGCTGGGCATCCATCGGGGCCAGCGTGCGGGTTTGGCGGTACTGCTGCACTTGATCTTGCAACGCCTGTGGCAGATGGCCAAGGTTCTTGTTGACTTGCGTCAGGATCTGGCTGACGCGGTCCTGGAACTGCATTTGCACCAGCGCCTGGTTGATCTCGGACTGAATGCTCGTGCTCTCGTCCTGCAGCAGGTTGCTGGAGCGCTGAAAGGCGTCGGTGACACCGCGCAAATCGGTCATCACCCTGTCAATGGTGCTGTGAACCGACTCAAGCGAGTGGTCTTCAGCCACCACGGATTCACGCACCACGGCGCAGGTGTCGACAATCGCGGCGCTGATGACCTTGACCTTTTCGGCAATTTTGCGGCCGGTTTCGCCAGACAGGTTCGACAGCATGCGGAACTCCTTGGCCACCACGGCGAAGCCACGCCCGAGCTCACCGGCACGCGCGGCCTCAATGGCGGCATTGAGTGCCAGCAGATTGGTTTGCTGGGCAATCCGGGCCACATCGCTGGCCATGTCCTGCAACTCGACAATAAAACGGTCTAGCCCCTGCACTTTGGCCAGCATGGTTTCCATGTTGCCCATGGCCGTTTGCTGCAAGGTGATCAGGCTGCGCAGGTCTTGTTCACTCTTGCCAAAGATGGCCACCAGGTTGGTGCCATTGCCTTCGATGCTGTCGGTGGCCTGGGTGGCGGTGCGCAGGGCATCGCCGAGCTTGTCGACAATGCCGCCAAAGCGGTCTGACAAGACATTCACGGCGGTCTCCATCTGGCTGCGTGAGGCCTCAATGTGGTTTTGCCAGACCGGCACCAGCTCTTCGCCAAACTGCGCCTGGCCGGCCAGGTAGTTGTCAATGGACTGCTGCGTGAGCCGCCGCATGGCCACCAGTTTCTGGCCTGAAATGCCACCCGCAAGCAGCAGCAGCACAGCCAGCGCGCCAGCCAGCCAGGTCAGGCCACCGGCCAGCAGCACGGCCACGGCGCCGAGCAGGCCAAGGCCTTGGCAAAGTACAAATTCAGCCTTCGAGGCTTTCAGAAGGTTCATGGCGTGGTCTCGGTCATGGGGGGCGGGCGAGGGGCCGGGGCAGCCGCTTGTCGGGCGGCTAAATCAGCGGCCAGTTGGGCCACGATGGGCATCAGCTCGGCCACAAAATTGGCTTTGTCAACCAAGGCTACGGCACCCAGTTCGGCGGCGGCGGCACGGTAAAAAGCATTGTTGTGCAGGGACAAAAACAGGATGCGGGGCACGGGCGACCACGACTGCATGAGGGCAGCCACCTCCAGCCCGTTCATGTGGGGCATCATGATGTCGAGCAGCACCAAGTCAGGCTGCAGCGCTTTGGCCTGAGCCAGCGCGTCAGGGCCGTCGTACGCCAGCCCCACCACCTTGGTGTCGGACAGCATGGCCAGGTATTGTTTGACCGCTGTCAAAAAGGTGCGGTTGTCATCGACCAGCAAAATTCTTAAGCTCATGGCCCAGACTTTAGGCCTTTGCCGGTCAAAACAACATCAGGTCAACACCCGAGTCCTGCCGGGGAAACACCTGAGTTGAGGCGCTGTTTTTCAGGTCGGCATCAGGGAAGGTTCGCCACGGAAAAACTCACGGCAAAGCTGGCGCCCGAACCAGAACCCGGCACCGCACCGATGGTGAGTGTGCCGCCAAGCTGGTGCGCCAAGTCGGTGACCAGATGCAGGCCCAGGGAATGGCTGCGGCGCGCCTCAAAGTCTGCGGGCAGGCCGACCCCGGTGTCGCTCACGCGCAGGCACCATTGCGGCGCGTTGCCATCGGGTGATGCCAAAGCGTGCAGGTCGATGTGAATATCGCCACCTTGGTCCGCGGAGAAGGCGTGTTTCAGGCAGTTGGAGATCAGTTCGTTGACCAGCAGCCCACACGGCGTGGCCTGATCCAGGCTGACTTGCACCGAGGCCAGCGCCAGTTGCAGACGCACCGCGCCACTGCTTTGGGCACGAAATGCCTGCGTGGCCAGTTGCTTCAAGTAGCTGGCCAAATCCACCGAGGCAAAGACGCCACTGCGGTACAAGGACTCATGCAGCAGCGCCATGGCCCGAATGCGGCCCTGCATGTCGGTCAGCGTCGCTTTGGTGTCGGGCTGGCCGCTGCGCTTGGCCTCCAGACGCAGCAGGCTGGTGATGACTTGCAGGTTGTTCTTCACGCGGTGATGCACTTCATTGAGCAAGGCGACTTTTTCCTTCAGGGAAGTCTGCAACGCCACGTCGACTTGCCGGCGTTCGGTGATGTCGGTGATGAAGCCATGCCACAGCGTGGCGCCATCGTGGCACTTTTCAGGCAAGGCATTGCCAAACAGCCAGAGCACCGTGCCGTCCTCAAATTTCACCCGGTACTCACACTGCCATGGCGTCAGTTGGCGGGCCGAGTCCTGAATCGACAAACGCACATTGTTCAGGTCTTGCGGGTGAATCAGCGCAAAAATGCACGTGGCATCGTCCTGCACCTGCTGCGGGCTTACCCGGTAAATGTCTCGTATGGCTTCGCTGGCAAACGGAAAACACGCGCTGCCGTCCGGGCGCAAAAGAAACTGGTAAACCATGCCAGGCACTCGGCTGGCCAGCTTTTGCAGGCGCGCCAGCGCATGATCCGACACTTGCTTGGCCTGGCGCAGCTCGGTCAGGGCATCCGACAGGATTCTGGTTTTTTTCTGCATGCGCTGGCGCAGCATGAGGTGCCACAGCAGCAACATGGCCAGAAAAATCACCACCAGCCAGTCCACAAAGAGATGTGAAATACTCATTAATTAATAGCGCATTACGCTTTATCGATAAGGGCTAGAGCCTGATTTGTTATACAAACCACATCCAACATATCAGCTGTCGGTAGACACCAGGCCGGAGCGCATGGCGTAGCGCACCAGGCTGGCCACGTCATGGATGTCGAGCTGCTTCATGAGTTGACTGCGATGCGTGTCCACTGTTTTGACCGAGAGGTCAAGGCGACGGGCAATCTCTTTGGTGCTCAAGCCGTCGGCAACCAGCTGCAGCACCTCGCGCTGGCGCGGCGTCAACAGTTGGCTGGGTTGGTCTTCATTGCGCAGACGATGCACGTAGTCACTGAGCACACCGCGCGACACTGCGGGGCTCAAGTAAGTTTCACCGCGCAGCACTGCAGCGATGGCCAGGTCAAGCTCCATGGGTGCGGCGTCTTTCAGCAAGTAAGCGACCGCACCGTGGCGCAGCGCCTGGCGCACGTACTCTTCGTTTTGATGCATCGACAAGATCAACACCTTGATAGTCGGCCAGGCCCGGGTCAGACGGGCGGTGGCTTCTATGCCATTGAGGCCAGGCATGGCAATGTCCATCAGCACCAGGTGCGGCTGAAGTTGCTCAGCCAATGCCAGCAACGCCAGCCCGTCACCAACCTCGCCCACGACATCGATGTTGGGCATGGATTCGAGCAGCTTTCTCAGGCCAGCCCTAACCAGGGTGTGGTCGTCGGCCAGCAAGACACGTACGGGTGTCATGCGTGTTCCTCAAGGTTGTGCCATGGGCACCTGAGTTGCACGGTGCAGCCAGCGCCGGGCGCTGACCAAATGTCGAGTTGCCCACCCAGCAGCGTGGCGCGCTCCTGCATCCCCAGAACACCCACGCTGCCACCGGCCAGGGCATGCCCCTGCATGGTGCCCAGGTCAAAGCCACGCCCATCGTCTTGCACGCTCAACAGCAGGTCGCGGCCTTCGCGGCGCAAGGAAATCTCAACGTATTTGGCCTGCGCATGGCGTGAGATGTTGGTCAATGCTTCTTGCACGATACGGAAACAGGCGGTCTCAATCTCAGGCGCCAAACGCACGTTGGTGCGTTCATGGTGAAAAACCACATCGAACCCGCCGCGGCTTGCGCTTTGCTCGGACATCCACTTCAGGGCCGGTGCCAGGCCCAGGTCGTCAAGCATGGAGGGACGCAGACCGGTGGCCAGGCGGCGCACCTGCTGCAAGGCATCTTCGACGATGCGGATGTTCTCTGCGTACAGGTCGGGCGGCGCATTGTCCTTGAAGCGTTCGCTGAGTTGCAGGTTGATCTTGATGGCCGTCAACGACTGTCCCAGTTCGTCATGCAATTCAATGGCGACGCGGCGGCGCTCCTGCTCCTGGGCCTCCAGCACCCGTTGCGACAAGGCCTTGAGTTGGCGGGTGCTGGTCAGCAACCTCTCCTCAGCCTGGTGCTTGTAGAGTGCCATGGTCAGCACGGTGCCCAGTTCACGATCAGAAAACGGCTTGAGAATGTAGCCAAAAGGCTCGGTGAGTTTGGCACGCGCCAGCACGCCGTCGGCAGAAAATGCGGTCAGAAAAACAACCGGCAAGGCCAGTTGGGCGCGAATGGCATTGGCGGCGTCAATTCCGTCCATGGGGCCGGCGAGCTGAATGTCCATCAGCACCAAATCCGGACGCAGTTCAGTGGCCATTGCAATGGCTTGCTCCCCCGAGTGGGTGCTGCCCACCGGGGTGTAACCCAAATCGAGCAATTGCTGCGTAATGTCACGCGCCACGATCAACTCGTCTTCAACGATCAACACGCGGGGTTTGGACAAGGGTGCGGCAATGAACTGATTCACAAAATGGACCTGATGTGGCATTTTTGAAGTGTAGCGGGATGTCTTTCGCTGCATTGCAGTCCTCGCAAAGCCTGCTTGCCAGGAGACAACTTGGCATCGATGGCGTTCCAGAATGCAGTACAACAAGTGAACCTCTGATGCATCTTGCCACAAAAAAACCCTAAGTAAATCAATCACTTAGGGCTATATTTTGGCGGAAGCTGTGAGATTCGAACTCACGGAGGACTCACATCCTCGCCGGTTTTCAAGACCGGTGCCTTAAACCGCTCGGCCAAGCTTCCCAGCGCGAGATTCTAACCCGATGGGGACGCCTGCCAGCGGCCCGGCCTTATCATTCCCACTCTCACACACGCATCGACTTGTTCACCGCTGAAGGAAGCCACCATGAACACCCCATCGGCTGAAAGCCATCGCCTTTTCTCACGCGTCCCGTTTTTCGCCAAGGTGTCACTTCAGTGGGCCGATCAGACCTTCAAGGTCGACTTGCTCGACATTGCCCTCAAAGGCGCCCTGGTGCGAACTTCCGCCCCTGTAGAGCTGGCCTTGAACGACCAATGCCGTCTGGTCTTGCCCCTGACGAGCGGTGACGAATCCATTGAAATGAGCGGCAAGGTCGCGCACCTGGAGGGGAGCCACATTGGCGTGGCGTGTCACGAGATTGATTTGCAAAGCCTGACCCGCTTGCGCCGGTTGCTCGAGCTCAACACGGGAGACGCCGACCTGATGGACCGCGAACTCTCGCTGCTGTTCGTCAAACGCCCCGCTTGACGTGTGACTCAGCTGACGTTGCATTCGCGCCGCAGCAGCGCCAGCGCGTCATTGAGTTTGTGGTCATGGTCACTGAGCAAGGTGGCTTGTGATTCGTTCACAAACGCCTCCCACAACCCGACAAAATCGTCCAGATGCTGCTCCGGTGCGTGCGCTTTGAGATAGTCTGTGGCCAACGCGGGTTGCAGGCCATGTTTGCGGATTTTCCGCACCAACGCAGCGGCTGATTTTTCTGCCAGCAATGTCTTGGGCGCACTGCCCGCCGCCACGCACAGGCTGAGCGTGAGCACCGTGCCGTCATCGCTGTGGCCCTGGGTGAGCTTGTCCCAGGCTGCCGACCGGTTGCGGTCATGCTGAGCAACTTCACTCAAGCCGTCCTCCAGCCAGAAATAGCGCCCCATGAACGCGGGGGTTTGGTCAAACAGCTTGCGCGGCGCGACGCGCGCATCCAGCAGCCGGGGCCAGTCAGCGACCACCGATTGGCGCACCGATTCCACCACCGGTCGGTAGTCTTCAGGCAGATCTTTCGGCAATTTCAAAAGGTCGGGGGATGGCTGTTTTTGCCTTATCGCAGCAATCAATTTTTCAAAGGCTACCCAATCGGGTAACTCTTTGCGCCGGGTCATACCCAGCAGGAGTGAGGTACGGATGACAGCTTCGGCATCGGGCTCTGCGTCTTGCAACTCATCAGCCGACAAGCCCAGCAGGTCCCCCAACCAGAGTGCCGCCTCCACCGCCTGCACGGCGTGTTGCCTGGCTGCAAACTCGACCTGGTAGTCTGCATAACTGGCCAGCGACCAACGCGCCAGCTGTGGCATGTGCCGATCAGTAAACCCACCACGCTCGTTCATGCCAAAGTGGGTATTTTGCGGCATGACAATCAGCGCCTTGAGCAGGTCTGAACCGGCTTTGGAGCGCGACAGCAGCGAATGGTCACGCAGCAGCTCGGCCGCCACCCGCAGGTTGCCGCCACTGGCGTCCTGCAGATGCAGACTCACCAGATTGACAAGGCGGTCACGCGCTTTTTCAAGCTCGGGGCGCAAATACTCACTACCGAAATACCGGGCGATTTGCACCATGCCCTTGGGCGCTTCCTCTGCCATGGCATCGCGCTTGGCGGCATCAATCAGCCCATGTTGCAGGCCATAAATCAGGGCTTTTTCAAAAAATGGCCGCGCATCGAACAGCGAGACGACGTGAACAGGGTCTGGCATAGGCTGGGTCATGCGAGCGGCGTACTGCTTCGAGCGGGATCAGATCGCAGATTCTTCATCCGGATCGAGTGCGGCGGGCGTGGCTTTGCCGCGGTCGGTGTCGCCGGTTTCGACTTTGCCATCGTCTTCAAACAGGTCTTCTTCATCCAGGCCCAACTCAAAGGCACGGGCCTTGGCACGCAGCACCAGCAGCATTTCAATGAACAAGTCGGGGTTCTGGTAGCGCATCAGCCAAGCCAATTGCATCCAGTCGGAGTCAGCCACCTCGTCCTCATCCAGCCTGGCAGAGGCATAAGCGTTGGCACGCAAGTCGTCTTCGGACAACATCTCGCCGTCGTCCTCAACGGTGTCAAACGTGCCGGTACGCGCAAAGGCCTCGACGCGGCTCCACTTCTCTTCAAAGTAATCCGCTAGCGCCTCGCTGCCGCCTTCCAGGTCGCCGATGGCTGTCAAAAACTCAAGCGGCTTGGCGCCATCGCGAAAAATGACCGAGTTCATCATGCCGCGCAAATGGGCACGGGTCAGGTCGCGGTATTGTTTTTCAATCACCACGGCGCGGGCGAACTGCTCGGGCGTGAGCATCAGGTTGATGATGGAGGCACGGGAGTTGTCGTACTCGCGGATGATCGCCAGCACGTCTTTTGGCGGCAATTGTTCCAGCACCTCCATCAGCGCACCATCACCCTCGCGGTCGGCGAGCTCCACCAGGGCATGTTCGGCGCCCACAATGTCGCCCGCCGCGATCAGGGACTGGGTTTTTTCAATCAAGGCCAAATGCTGCATGTGAGGGAGGCTCCTGTGTCGTCGTAAAAATCTGGGCAATGCGCAAACGGGTTATTCCTTGCGGTCAAAACCCTGACCTTCCAGCCATTGGCCGCTGGATTCGTCGTGGTCGGTTTCATGGTTGCGTTCGTCGTCCTTGTCGAAATCATGGCCATGGTCGTGGTCACGCCGGTTGACCGGGCGGTGTGCGTCGTCCGCGTGCTCGCCGTGGCCTTCACGGGCAGCACCTTCATGGTGATGTGATGAGGGCCGCTGGTACATGAATTCGAGCGCTGCCGCCACCGTCATGAACCAGTCTCCCATCGGCTCTGTCAAAAAGCCATCGGCCAACTCTTGGGCCCAGGGCGTCAATTGCACAGCCTCGTTCAAACTGGCCCAGTCCGGGAACTCATCGGATTCGAGCGTCAGCACCTGCTCCATCACGGCAGGCAGTTCAAAATGGAAACCTCCATGAAAAACCACGGCCACCATTTCGGGGCTGAGCTCCATCATCTGCCGTAAAAACACGATCTGCCCGCGTTTTTCAAGCAGGCGCTGACGCAGCACATTGCGGCCTTCCGAGTCAAAAGTGAGGTCGTCAATCTCGGCCTGGTAAGACGTGCGCAGAGCGCGAAAAAAAGCAGACATGCTCATGATGTTCTCTTGTGTGATGGGTGGCATTCAGGCAATGCGGTTGAAGTATTCAAGCCAGATCGCACGGGCCGTGTCGATGGGGCTGTCGAGCAGGTTGCGCTGGCGGTTGTCGTCATAAGCCTTGCGCTTGGCGCCATCAGACAGCACATCATAGGCCTCTTGCACCGCCCTGAACCGCGCGGCAGCGTCATGCGCGCTGTTGCGATCCGGGTGGTGAATGGAAGCCTGCTGGCGAAACGCTTTCTTGATGTCAGCAAGCGTTGCCGAACTGCGAAGGTTCAAAACAGCGTAATGGTCTTTCATACTACTCACAGTCGGTACATGGGGGCGCAGCCGCAAAAATGCAAGCCGGCCGATTATCCGTGAAGAGCGTGCCGCTCACCGCCAACGCGCATGGCGCATACCTCGCGCCCAAAATCTTCCACCTTTGCCCAATCCGTGTACTCCACCACCGCTTTGGGGTCAGTCGGGCCATGGGTCATCAGCATGATCAGGCGGATCATCTGGCGGTCAAAAAAGCCATAACGCGGGTAGTCCAGCTTGCCGGCAAATACCGCCGCCAGTTGCGGTTTCCAGGCCAGGCTTTGCAGGAATTTGCGAACATAAGGGTTGGTGTCAGGGGTATTTTTGTTGGGCTTGCGCGCCACGATGTTGACACTGAAAAACGCACTGGGGCGACTTTCCAGAATGGCTTGGTGCTTTGCAATGAACCGTGCCACCTGCGGCTGATGGTGGCCGTAGCGAATGCTGGCACCAATCACGATGCGCTCAAAATTATCCAGTTGCAGCGCATCGGCCTGCTCGACCGGCACCAAGGTCACCCGCTGGCCAAGTGCCGTCATTAGAAATTTCAAACGCTCGCAAATGTGCAGCGTATGGCCATCGGTGGTGGCGTAAACCAGCAACAGGCGTTCAGCCATGTTCGCTCCTGGCAACGTCAATCATCCGAGTTGTCTGGCTTGAAGGCACTGGCCAGCCGCATTTGGGTCTCGGGGCTGACCTGCGCGTAATGCGAAAACGCCAGGCTGTAAGAGCCCTGGCCACCGGTGAGCGACTTCAAGCGGCTCTGGTAATCGCCCAGTTCAGCCAGCGGCATTTTTCCGCTGATGGCCACGGTGGCGCCCACGCGGGGTTGCGAGCCGGTGATGTGGCCGCGCTTGGCCGCCAGGTCGCCGGTCAGGTCGCCCATGGCCGCTTCGGGCGCTGTCACCTCAATATTGACGAGCGGCTCCAGCACCACGGGCCGGGCTGCACGCATGGCGTCCAGCGTGGCTTTGCGGGCGGCGGCCACGAACGCCACCTCTTTGCCGTCCACCGCGTGGGTTTTGCCGTCAAACACGGTCACACGCAGGTCATGCACCGGAAAACCTGCCGCCACACCCTCAGACAAAGCCTGGCGCACGCCTTTTTCAACCGCTTGCATAAAGACGCCGGGAATCGCGCCACCCTTGACCACATCGACAAATTCAAAGCCAGCACCGCGTGCCAATGGCTCCACGCGCAGCATGACTTCACCAAACTGGCCGGCGCCACCACTTTGTTTTTTGTGCCTGCAGTGACCTTCGGCGTTGCCAGTGATGGTTTCGATGTAGGCGATTTGCGGCGTGCTGGTGTCAAGCTCCAGCTTGAACTGTTGCTGCATGCGCAGCAATTTGGCGCGCAGGTGCATGTCGCCCAGACCACGGATCACCGTCTCATTGGTGCCGGGGTGGCGCTCGACCTTGAAGCAAGGGTCTTCCAGCTCCAGTTTGTGCAAAATCTCGAACAGGCGCTGTTCGTCGCCCTTGCGCTGGGTCTGCACCGCCAAGCCCTGCATGGGTAGCGGCAGGCTCAAAGGTTTGAGGTGGATGTGGTCTTCATCGTGTGAGTCATGCAGTACACAGTCAAATTCAATCTCGTCGACCTTCGCCACGGCCCCGATGTCGCCCGGCACCAGCGCATCGACCTCCACATAGTCCTTGCCCTGCAACTGGTACAGATGCGCCACCTTGAAGGCGCGTTTGCCGGAGCCTACGAACAGTTGGGCATCTTTGCGCAGCGTGCCCTGGTGTACCTTGAACACGCCCAGCTTGCCAATGAACGGGTCCATCACCACCTTGAACACATGGGCCAGCACATGCAGGCTGGCATCGGGTTGGGGCGCAAACGCTTGCGCGTCTGCCAGGGTGTCGCCTTTGTAGAACGGCGGCGGGTTGCCCTCGGCCGGATTCGGGGCCAGTTTGACCAGTGCGTCAATGAGTTGTGGCACACCAGCACCGGTTTTGGCCGAGACAAACAAAATCGGAATCAAGTGCCCGGCACGCAACGCGGCCTCAAACGGCGCATGCAGTTCTGCCGCAGAGGGCTCCACACCGTCTTCAAGGTAACGTGCCAGCAGTTGCTCGTCTTCTTCGATCAACTGGTCCAGCAAAGCCCGGTGCGCCGTGGCCACCGAGGCAAAGTCGCTCGCGCCGTCATCATGGCCCAGCAGCTCCACCACATCTTGTCCATGCGCGGTGGGCAGGTCCAGCAGCAGGCACTGCGGGCCAAAACGGGCGCGAATATCGTCCACCAGGGCGCTCAGGTCGATGTTGTCGGCGTCAATTTTGTTGACGACGATCATCCGGCACAGACCCCGCTCACCGGCCTGGGTGAACATGCGCTCGGTATTGAGTTCAATGCCGGTTTGCGCACTGATCACGATCAACGCCGTGTCGGCCCCGGCCAGCGCACCCAGAGCCTGGCCGGCAAAGTCGGGGTAACCGGGGGTGTCAATGAGGTACACCTGGGTACCAGCCGCCTGCAAGCTCACCACGGCAGATTGCAAGGAATGGCCCAGTTGCTTTTCAACCGGGTCAAAGTCGCACACGGTGTTGCCTTTTTCGACCGAGCCGCGGCTGGCAATGGCCCCGGTGGCCGCCAGCAGGCTTTCTACCAGTGTGGTTTTACCGACCGCGCCGTGGCCTAGCAAAACCACGCTGCGGATGTGTTGAGTTTTGTTGCTGTTCATGACAATACCTTGGAATGAAGGGGGAGGCAACCAGTCTACGCCAGCCCCCGCAGGCAAACCTTGACGTCGGTCATACATCCATGCAGTGCGTTTGCTCAGCCCCTGTTTACCCGGGAAAGAGTTCCGGGCTTTGGCGGATGATTTTTTTCAGGCTGTCGAAACAATCAGCATCAATGGCCGTGCCCACGGTTTCGGCCATGATGACCAGCGTTTTGTCGATGGGCACGGCGCCGCGGTAGGGCCGCTCGGCGGTGATGGCATCAAAAATATCTGCCGTGGTGATGATGCGGGTTTCCAGCGCAATGTCTGCCCCGGACAGCCCTTTGGGGTAACCCTTGCCATCCAGTCGCTCATGGTGCGCGGCCGATACGACGGCCAATTCGTCAAAAATCCGCACCCGGCCCAGAATGGCCTCGGTGTAGCTGGCATGGCGCTGCACGGCTTTCCACTCGGTGTCATCAAGCTTGCCGGGTTTGTCCAGAATGCAGTTGCTGACACCCAGCTTGCCAACATCATGCAACAGCGCGCCGCGCTTGAGCCAGCGCCGGCGCGGTTCGGGCACGTTCATAGATTCGCCCAGCAGCGCGGTGTACAGCCCGACGCGCGCGCTGTGGCCTGCCGTAAAAGAGCTCTTGGCGTCCACCACCTGGCCAAAGGCTTCGGTGATGTCGTCCAGGTAATCCTCATCCACAACCACTTCATGGCCACCGGGCTCGAGTGCATGCACCGCAGGCTCCAGCAGGTTGGAGCTGAGCATCGCCCAGAATGCCGGCGCCTGACTCACCGCCGCAAAGGCATCCACCAGTTCAGGGTCAAACCAGCTGCCACGACGGGCCAGCACTTCGGCCATCGCAGTGGCCTGGCCGCTGGCGGCGTGGTGCACATCAATTACCTGGGCCAGCAAGGCAATGCGGGCATTGATGGGAATGGCTCTGCCTGCCAGCCGGTCGGGCCGACCCTGGCCGTTCCAGTGCTCGTCGAGCGCGTGAACACCCAGCGCCACACTTTCTGGAAAACGCAACTGACGGGCAATGTCGGCGCCCCGGGTGCATCGGGTCTGGATCAATTCCTGCGCAATACCCTCGCCATTTTTCAGAATGCCGCCGAGCGCCTTGAGCCGCTCCATCAAGCCAACCTGCGGCCCGGTGTGGCGCAACACAAAACGCAGCACCTGCGGCAAACTGCCATCGACCCACTTGAAATCGCGTTTGAAGCTTAAATCATCGCCCACATAAAGCTGGCAGATGCGCGCGGCATTGCTGGAGCAACCCAAATCTTTGAGCAGCAAGGTGTAGTACAAGGTCCAAAGCTCGTCATTGCGCAAGCCGATGCGATGCCCAATGTGCATGCCAATCCAGCAGCAGCGTACGTAATGGCCTTCGGGCTGGCCTTCAGTGATGTCGAGCGCGTGGCTCAAGGCACCCATGAGTTCGGAGAGTTTCAGGGATTGCAACAAAAGCTCCTGTCAGACGCGAACCAAACCGCACGCACTGTCTCTGGAAAAGACTCGCGTTTTATGAGTGCAATTGGTATCTAGACCATACTAAATAAGCGTTAGTAGCTATATAAAAAGTAGCTAAAGAGGGTGTTCGGTATAGAACTTGCCACCATGGTAGAGCAGTGGCGCGGCCCCGGCGCGGTGCGCACAATGCTCAACTTCACCGACAAAAATCACGTGATCGCCTTCCACATAACGGCTGCGGTTGAAGCACTCAAACGTGGCTACAGCGCCCGCCAACAAAGGCGCACCACAAGTGCCTTCGACAAAATCCACGTCGGCAAAACGATCGACGCCACGGGTGGCAAAACGCTGCGCCAGCGCCTGCTGGTCTGCACCCAGGATGTTGATAGCGTAGTGGCTGCCCTTGCGAAACGCGTCCATGGAACTGGCGGCCTGCGACAGGCTCCACAGCACCAGAGGGGGCGCGAGCGAGACCGAGTTGAACGAGTTGGCCGTCAAGCCGACCAGTGTGCCGTCGCTGGCGCGGGCAGTGACGATGGTCACCCCGGTGGCAAACATGCCCAAAGCGGTGCGGAATTCGGTGCTGGAAAATTGGGGGGGGCGAGCGCGGGCGCTGGTGGGGGTCAAAGACATATCCATCAATTTAACCGATATCGCATCCGCCCAGATAAGTGCGTGAAAAAAGGCCAAGGCACACCCCTTCTAAAATCATGCCATGCGCCACCCGATTCTGTCAATTTTCTTTTTCACTACATATTTAATAGCTGGTCACGCTAATGCAGCCAAGGCTTGTGACGACATTTATCTAAAACTACCAAACGTGTCTCAGGCCCTCTGCGAGGAAGCGCAACTCAAGCCAAGCGGCGCGCGCAGTGTGCAGGGCCGCCCGCTCTTGGCGCGTGACATTCGCCCGAAAGCACCGCGCCTGCGCGTGTTGGTGGTGGCCGCCATGCATGGTGACGAGTTTTCATCAGCCTCAGTGGCGCTGCACTGGCTGAAGCTGGCGCAGGCCGCGCCTGAGGACACGCACTGGCGTTTCATCCCGGTGCTCAACCCGGACGGCTTGCTGCGACAGCCGGCACGCCGCATGAACGCCAACGGCGTCGATTTGAACCGCAACTTTCCCACGCCCAACTGGCAGCGCGAGACCAAACATTACTGGGAGACGCTGACCCGCAAAGACCCGCGCCGCTGGCCCGGCAAAGCGCCACTGAGCGAGCCGGAATCGAAGTTCCTGTTTGACCAGATGGCCAGCTTCAAGCCTGATGTGATCGTCAGCATCCACGCCCCCTACGGCGTGCTGGACTTTGATGGTCCGGTGATGCCACCCACCAAGCTGGGTCGCCTGTACCTGGACCAGGTGGGGGTGTTTCCGGGCTCGCTGGGAAACTACGGCGGCGTGCAAAACGCCATGCCGGTGGTCACCGTGGAGTTGCCCAGTGCGTTGCGCACGCCGCTGGACGCCGACATGCTCAAAATGTGGCGTGATCTGCGCAACTGGATGGACCAGACGCAACTGGCACGGCGTTGATCTGGCGTTTCCGCGTGATTGCCATGAATCCCGAGCGACGCTTCAGGTGATGAATGACGACTGTCGTTGCCGACCCGATCGGCAACCCACGAGTTCCAAGCCAAATCGCACCAAGTCACAGAAAAAGCTGAAAACTTGTCGAACCAAGGGATACCCCTTGGTGGGCTATTGCATTTGTTCAAATACAATGCATGCTGCAGTTCTTATTTAGCGATCAGAACAGCAAGCGAGTTCGGAGCCCTTCGGGGCTCCTTTTTTATGCCTGATCGGCGGGGTGCGGGGACGAAACTTTGGGCAGGCGCTGCAATTGCAACTGCGCCAAGGCGCTGTACAGCGGCACGCTTAGCAGGCGCGATACGCCGCTGGCCACCATGGCGGTGGCCATCAGGCTCAGCACCAAGCCATGGCCATCGACCATTTCCATCACGATGATGAACGACGTGAGTGGCGCTTGCGTCACTGCCGCCAAAAACCCAGCCATGCCCAGCGCAATCAGCGTGGGCGCATTCGGGTAGCTGATCAGCTGGGCGATATCGTTGCCCAAAGCGCCGCCGATTGACAGAGCCGGCGCAAAAATGCCTCCCGGCACCCCAGCCCAAGCGGTGATCCAGGTGGCCATGAATTTCAACAGCACATACAGCGGCTGGGTTTCATTGTTGCCTTCCAGCATGGCGCGGCTATGGGCGTAACCGGTGCCAAAAGTGTGGCCATGGCTGGCCAACCCGATGACGGCCACCGCCAGACCGCAGGCCGCAGCAAAGGCCACGGGGCTGCGCTTGCGCCAGCGGCTGAATCGGTCTGCAGATTCGCCGCGAATGGAAACCAGCATGACCCTGGCAAACAGCCCACCCGCCAAACCGCTGAGCACGGCCACCGCCAAACCCGGCAGCAACAGCGCCAGGCTCAGGTTGTCTACCCTGATGACGCCAAAATAGGTTGAGTTGCCGTAGATTGACACCGCCATCAGACCGCTCAGCACAATCGCGGCCAGCAGCAGACCGCTGGAGCGCTGCTCGGGCTTGCGCGACAGCTCTTCAATGGCAAACATCACGCCACCCAGGGGCGTGTTGAAGGCAGCCGCAATGCCCGCCGCGCCACCGGCCATCATCAGGCCGTGCTCTGAGACTTGGGATTTGTCAGGCAGCCAGCGCCGCGCGTGGTACATCACCCCTGCCGCAATTTGCACCGAGGGTCCCTCGCGCCCAAGCGACAGGCCTGCCAACAAGCCCCAGGTGGACAGCGCCATTTTGGCCACGGTGAGCTTGATCGACACATACAGGCTGCGGTTGGCCGGGCTCACGCTGCCATCGAGCGCGGCCATAACCTGCGGAATACCGGAGCCAGCGCTGCCCACGGCATAACGGCGCATGACCCACACGATGGCGGCGGCGCACAAGGGTGTCCACAGCAAGGGGCTCCACCAATAACTCTGCTGCATCTGCTCAAACAGGCCAAAGGCCCGCTCGGTCATCCAGGTGAACGCGACCACCGTGAGGCCCGCCGCAGCCGCAAACGCCATCACCAACGCACGGCCAGCCCAGGCGCGCCAGTCGACCACCTGATCGCGGATGGCATGCAGGATTTCATCGCTGTTGACGTTTGAATTCATGGAATTTTTATGCTGCCTTGACACCCGTTGGCGGGGAACAAGTCAGGACAGATTGTGTGGGCAAACTGCATTCCTGCAAATATATTTAACGATAATGCCCTCACGTGGCATGCCGAGTTGGCCAAGCACCACAGTCAACAACAAGGAGGGGCATCATGATCAAAGTCGGTTTGGTGGGGTTTGGCAAAGCAGGTCAAGCCGTGGCACAGGTGCTGCAAGACGACCCACGCTATGAACTGTGCTGGATTGCCCGCCGATCGGCGTCGGCACCGGTGCAAATCAGCCCCGAAGTCAGCGTGCCGGTGGCTGCGCTGGCCAGCTCAAAAGATTGGAGCGCCTGGCTGGACGCGCACCCGGTGGACGCGGTGGTGGATTTTTCAAACCCCGAGAGCTTGGCTCTCTATGGCGAAGCGCTGCGCGCGCGCCGCGTCATGCTGGTCAGCGCCATCTCGGCTTACAGCCCGGAAGACTTGGTCTATGCCCGCAGCCTGGCTGCCGACACCCGCGTGCTGTGCTCGCCCAACATCACGGTGGGCATCAACTTTTTGATCATGGCGGCACGCTTGCTGCGCAAGATTGCGCCGTTTGCCGACGTGGAAATTGTCGAGCAACACTTTCGCGACAAACCGGAGGTGTCGGGCACGGCCCGCAAAATCGCCCAAAGCATCAACGTGGACGAAGACCGCATCACCTCGCTGCGGCTGGGCGGCATTGTGGGCCACCATGAGGTGATTTTTGGTTTTCCGTACCAGACCGTGCGGCTGATTCACAACTCAATTGAGCGCCGAGCCTTCGGCACGGGTGCCGCGTTTGCGCTTGCAGAGCTGCAAAAATGCGAGAACGGCTTTTACACCTTTGACGATTTGTTGATGCGCATGGTGCGCCTTGAGCTGCTGAACGAGCAGCCCCGAACCTGACTGCCAACGCCAAGCCTGGCCTTCACGCTCTATGATTCAGCACTTCATCCCAGCCTGATCACCCTTCATGCCACGCACAAATTCAAACACCCCGCCACCAACCCAACCCAGCCAGGTGTTGCGCCGGTTCCGTGTGGTGTTCAGCGCGGTGCGCAGCCATTTCAAACAAATTGAAAAACAGGTTGGCCTGGGCGGCGCGCAAGTGTGGGTACTGAGCGTGGTTCGCGACCAGCCTGGTTTGGGCATGGGCGAGCTGGCCAGGTGCATGGATGTGCACCAGTCCACCGCCAGCAACCTGGTGCGCAGCTTGCAGAAAAAAGAACTGATCCGCATGGACAAAGACGCCACCGACAAACGCCATGTGCATTTGCACATCACGCCGCAGGCACTGGCCTTGCTGGTCGATGTGCCGGGGCCTTTTGAAGGTGTGCTGCCCGCTGCCTTGGCGCAGCTCGATCCGGCGACGCTGCAACGGCTGGATCATGACTTGGTGGCGCTGATCGGCTTGCTCAAGGCAGACGAATCTGCAGGCACCATTCCGCTGGCACAGTTGTAGCGTAGGCTAGGCCGGCAACGGGCTGGCCGCAAGCACCTCGCGCCGGGACACCACCAAGGCTTCCAACTCGGCACACTCAATCGGGCGGGTGATCAGGTAGCCCTGCAGCAGCGTGCAACCCAGCGCCAGCAAGCGGTCTTTTTGCGCCTGGGTTTCCACACCTTCCGAGACGACGATGATGTCCATGCTGTGCCCCAGCGCAATGATGGCTTTGACAATGGCTTCTGACCTGTGGCTGGTGGTGAGGTCGTTGACAAACGCCCGGTCAATCTTGAGTTCGGCCAGCGGCAGCATCTGCATGTAGGACAGCGACGAGTACCCGGTGCCGAAGTCATCAATCGAAAAACTCAGGCCCAGGGCACACAGCTCGCGCATTTTGGCGATCACCTCCTGCGTGTCCTGCATCACGATGCCCTCGGTGACTTCGAGGCGCAGCAAATGTGGCCGCGCACCCGTCTCGGCCAGAATGCCCGAGACACGCGCAACAAAGTCAGTTTCTGTGAACTGGCGCGGGCTGACGTTCACGCTCAAGGTCAGTTGGCTCAGGGCGGGCTCAGCTGACCAGCGCGCCAGCGTGCTGCAGGCACTGCGCACCGCCCAGTCCCCCATGGCCACAATCGCGCCAGAATCTTCGGCCAGCGGAATAAATTCAACCGGCGACACCACACCGCGCCGTGGATGTTGCCAGCGCATCAGGCACTCGGCGCCCACTGCCTGGTCATGGGCATCCACCTGCAACTGGTAAAGTAGCTTCAACTGGCCGTCGCGCAGCGCCACGTTCAGGTCGTTGCTCAGGGCCATGCGCTCATTGAGTGCCTTTTGTGCCACGGGATCGTACTGGCGAATCAGGTTGCGCCCGTCCTGCTTGGACTTGTACATGGCCACGTCGGCGCGTTTGAGCACCTCGATCAGCGGCTCGTCAATCAGGCCAAACAACGCCACGCCAATGCTGCCGCTGCAGGTGTAGCGCAGCGCCTGGGCGTGAATGCCGAAACGGCTCGGCGTGTCCAGCTCGAAAGGCACCAGCAGCGCCTGGTGAACGCGCTCGGCCACCGACATGGTGCGTGCCATGGCCCGCTCTTCGCCCGTGTCCAGATTGGGCAGCATGACCACGAATTCGTCACCTCCCAGGCGCGCGGCCAGGTCACCGGGGCCAACCAGCGACTGCAGGCGTCGCCCCATCAGCTTGAGCAACTGATCGCCCACCGAATGGCCATGGGCGTCATTGAGGTTCTTGAAGTGGTCAAGGTCGATGAACATCACGCCAGCCAGCATGCCGTTGTTTTGCGCGGTGCGCATGGTCACGCGCAGGGCTTCCAGAAACATGCGTCGGTTGGGCAGTTGTGTCAGGGGATCGTAGTAGGCCAACTGCCGGATTTCCTCCTGCGCCTTTCTCTGAATGGAGATGTCTGCGAACGAGCCCACATAGCCACTCAGACCAATGGCTGAATTACGCACGGAGGCGACCGTCACCATGCAAGGCACATCATGGCCATCGCGATGGCGACAGATCAGCTCGCCCTGCCAGCGGCCGTTGGTGACCACTTCCTGCCAGATCAGGCGCAAAGTACCCTCAGCCACCGCCGGGCTGCGCAACATGTGGGTGGAACGGCCCACCAGATCGTCCTGAGTGAAACCCAACAAGGCGGTCATGGCCGGATTGGCGCGCCGGATACGGGTGACCTCGTCGGTCACGACCATGCCGACCTCGCTGTTGAAAGCCGCAGCGGCAAGCTCCAGAGACATCTGCGCCTCGTGGCTGAGTTGGGTGAGGTGCCGCAGGCGGCGGTTGATGCGCCACAAATAAACCACCAAGCTCAGACCCAGCACCGACAACAGCAGTGCGACCAGCGCCACCTCGGATGACGCGCTGTGCCAGATGGCCTGCCAAATTTCCAGCTTGTCCTGAAACGACAGCGTGCCGGTGTGCGCCTCCTGTCCGGACACCACACCACTCACACTGCCCAGGCAGCACAGCAGGGTGATCCATTTCAAGTTATTCAGCATAAGCGGTATTAAATCACGCTGTCTGCAGATGAATCAGGCGCAAATCAGGTCAGCGTGCCCAAAACTTCCCAGCGCTCCAGAGCGGTCAGCAATTCTTCATCAATCTGCGCGCTGCGGGTGGCCAACTTGAGGGCGCGGGCGTTATCGATGGCGTACAGGCTGCCATCAGCCAGCAGCTCGTTGATGTCCTTTTGTTCGGCTTCCAGTCTGGCAATCAGATCTGGCAGACCATCCAGCTCGCGTTGCTCCTTGAAGCTGAGCTTGCGGGTTTTCGCTGGCGCAGCAACTGAGGTTGCGGGAGCGTCTGCAAGGCGTGTCACCGACTCTGTTTTTGATAGCTGCTCACGACCATAATTAAAGGGCTGAGCGCCTTTTTGACCACTATTTTTGGCGATCTCATTGGCACGTTTGGTCTGCGTCAGCCAGTCTTGCACGCCGCCCTCGAACTCACGCCAGTGGGCGTTGCCCTCGTACGCAATGGTGCTGGTGACCACGTTGTCCAGGAAGGTGCGGTCGTGGCTGACCAGAAACACTGTGCCGTCAAAGTTTTGCAACAGGTCTTCCAGCAACTCCAGCGTGTCAATGTCGAGGTCGTTGGTGGGCTCGTCGAGCACCAGCACGTTGGCGGGCCGGGCAAACAAGCGCGCCAGCAGCAGGCGGTTGCGCTCGCCACCGCTCAAACTGCGCACCGGCGAGTTGGCCCGCGCCGGTGAAAACAAAAAGTCGCCGAGGTAACTTTTGACGTGTTGTTTGCGGTTGCCAATCTCGATCCACTCACTGCCGGGGCTGATGAAGTCTTCCAGCGTGGCGTCCAGGTCCAGCGCGTTACGCATCTGGTCAAAGTAGGCCACCGTGATGTTGGACCCCTGGCGCACCGTGCCCCAGGCGCTCTCACCGGGGCCGGGTTTGGGTGCATTGGCGGGCGCCGGGTCGGCCTTGAGCTCCCCCAGAATCAGTTTAAGCAGCGTGGTTTTGCCGGCGCCATTGGGTCCAAGCAGGCCGACCTTGTCGCCACGCAAAATCACGGTCGAAAAATCATCGACGATTTTGCGGTCGCCAAAACTCTTGCTCACATGCGTGAGTTCGGCCACCAGCTTGCCACTGACACCGCCACTGGCCACGTCGAGCTTGACGCTGCCAAGCGCATCACGGCGGGCTTCGCGGTTGGCGCGCAACACGGCCAATTGGTTGATGCGCCCTTGCGCCTTGGTGCGTCGTGCTTCCACGCCGCGGCGAATCCAGATTTCTTCCTGCGCCAGCAGCTTGTCGGCACGCGCGTTGATCACGGCCTCTTGCGCGGCCTGCTCTTCTTTTTGCACCAGGTAGGCGGCAAAGTTGCCGGGGTAGGACAGCAATCGGCCACGGTCAAGTTCCACAATGCGGGTGGCCACGTTGTCCAGAAAGGATCTGTCGTGTGTCACGGTGACAATGCTGCCCTTGAAGTCGCACAGCAGGCCTTCCAGCCACTCAATGCTGTCCAGATCCAGGTGGTTGGTGGGCTCGTCAAGCAACAGCACGTCAGGCGCGGCCACCAGCGCCTGGGCCAGCGCCACGCGTTTTTTGTTGCCGCCAGAGAGCGTGCCAATCAACACATCGGGCTCAAGGTGCAGGCGGTGCAGCGTCTCATTGACGCGCTGCTCCCAGTTCCAGCCGTCCAGCGACTCGATCTCGCTTTGCATTGCATCAAGGTCGCCATGGCCCTGAGAATATTCATCAATTAAGGCTCTAGCCCTTGCAAGTCCTGCGCTTACCGCTACAAAAACTGATACATCAGAGTCCAGTTGCGGCTCCTGCGCCACGTAGGAAATGCGGGTGTTGGTTTGCACTTGCAGGGTGCCGTCGTCGGGCTTTTCAAGCCCGCCCAGAATTTTGAGCAGCGAGGATTTGCCCGCGCCGTTGCGGCCGATCAGGCCTACGCGCTCTTGCGTTTCCAGAGAAAAAGTGGTGTGGTCAAGCAGCGGCACGTGTCCGTAAGCCAGCTGCGCGTCAAGTAGTGTGATAAGTGCCATGTGGCGCGGATTATCCCTTGCGGCCTGCTTTGGCCCGCCGCCAGCTACACCACCCGGTTGCGCCCGAGCTCCTTGGCGCTGTAGAGCGCCTTGTCGGCCGTGGTGTACAAGTGGTCAAAGTCGCGCTGCTCGGCGGCCGTGGCGCTGGCCACACCAATGCTCACAGTGGTGGTGATGCTGGTTTTTTCCCAGGGCGTGGGGGTTTGCTGCATCTGCGCACGCAGCTTCTCGGCCAGGCGGCGCGCCGCCTCCAGCGAGGTATTGGGCAGCAAGATGATGAACTCTTCACCGCCCAGGCGGCCCACCAGGTCGGTGGCGCGCACCGTGCTGTTGGCCACGGCGGATACGTTTTTCAGCACGGCATCGCCGGCCGGATGGCCCCAGGTGTCGTTGACACGCTTGAACAGGTCCAAATCAAGCAGGAGGATCGAGGTGGCCGAGCCCTGGCGTTGCGCACGCGCCAGCTCCTGGCGCGTGAGATCGGCAAAGGTGCTTCGGTTGTACAGGCCGGTCAGGCCGTCAAGCCGGGTCAAGCGCTGGAGTTCACGCTGTTTGGAGTCAAGGTCAACATTGGCTTTGTCAAGCAGTGCCCGCTGCAAGGTGATGGTGGTGAAATTGCGCCACAGCATCACCGACATGGCCCAGGCCATCACGGTGGCGCCCAGCCCATTGATGCGGTTCGACAACAGCACATGGGTGTCAACTTGGGTGAGCCCGATGGCATAGGCAAACACGCCATAGGCGGCGGCAAACACCCAAGCCGATTTAAGGGGGCGCAAATACACCACCAGGCTGATGGCCATGGCACCAATTACGAACGGTGTGATGTTGGGGGTAACCCACTGGTTAAAGGTCACAAAACTGATTTCAAACAACAAGCCCAAACACGCCATCAGCAACGGCAGGTTGCGGCCAAGACGCGTGTTGCTGGCGTAGCGCAGGTGCCAGGCGGCCCAGGCCAGCGCCGCAAAGCTCAGGCCCATGAACAGATGGGTCGCAAACAGGCCCAATGTCCACTGCATCACCAGATCGTCGTCTTGTAGGCCCAGCAGGCTGAACGCCAGCCACAGCACAAACACGGCGTTGACTGCAGCCACCACCGGTGCCACTTGGCGCGCGCGCTGCAGATTCAGGCTGTGCGCAGCATCGGCGGCCTGGGTGTGTTCGGCGCGCCAGAGCGCGGCGCGGCGTTGAAGATCGGAGATAAGGGCATGCATGGCTGCCCAGGACTTTAGCATCGCTGGCGCAGCGTCAGGCCAACCCCGCCGCACTGCCCACCACCTGGCTTGAGCCGGCGTGCGCTGGCGTGGCCTTAGCCCAGCAGGGAGTCGGCGCTCACATAAGCGTGGCCCAGCGAGTTGGCCACCGCTTCATAAGTGACCCGACCGAAGGCCACATTCAGACCCTGCTTCAAATGCGCGTCGTCTTTCAAGGCCTGCTTCCAGCCTTTGTTAGCCAGCGCCACGGCGTGGCCGATGGTGGCGTTGTTGAGCGCAAAAGTGCTGGTGCGTGCCACCGCACCGGGCATGTTGGCCACGCAGTAATGCACCACACCGTCCACCAAAAAAGTGGGTTCTGCGTGGGTGGTGGCGCGCGAGGTCTCAAAACAGCCGCCCTGGTCAATCGCCACATCCACCACCACCGCGCCTTGCTTCATGCGCGAGACCATGCTGTGGGTGACCAGCTTGGGCGCGGCTGCACCCGGAATCAGCACACCCCCGACCACCAGGTCGGCGTCCAGCACGGCTTCTTCCACGCTCTGCGCGTTGGAGAACACGGTGTGGATGCGGTTGCCAAAAATCAGGTCAAGCTGGCGCAGGCGGTCCAAGTTTTTGTCCAGCACACTGACCCGTGCGCCCATGCCCACGGCCATTTGCAGCGCGTGGGTGCCCACCACGCCAGCACCCAGAATCACCACATGCGCCGCTTGCACACCTGGCACACCGCCCAGCAAAATGCCCATGCCACCCTTGGATTTCTCAAGGTGCGCCGCACCGGCTTGCACCGCCATGCGGCCCGCCACCTCACTCATCGGGGCCAGCAACGGCAGGCCGCCACCGGGGCCGGTGATGGTTTCATACGCGATGCATACCGCGCCAGACTTGATGAGTGCCACCGTTTGCACCGGGTCAGGCGCCAGGTGCAGGTAGGTGTACAGAATTTGCCCGGGGCGCAGCATAGCGCATTCCTGCGGCTGGGGCTCCTTGACCTTGACGACCATGTCGGCCTGGGCAAACACCTGTGCCGCATCGTTGGCCAGCTCGGCGCCCGCGGCCACATAGTGAACATCAAGCAGGCCAATGGCCGCACCGGCGCCGCGTTGCACCAGCACCGGGTGGCCGTGCTGGGTGAGCTCGCGCACACTGGCCGGGGTCAGGCCGACGCGAAATTCGTTGTTCTTGATTTCTTTGGGCAGTCCGATCAGCATGAGGGTCTCCTAAAAATAGAAAACCAAAGTGTGCGCCAAACCACCTGACAATGGCTCCCCGTTTGAATACCTCACCTAAATTTTGTCGTCCACGCCGCTACCCGTTGCACCCGCGCCACCCTCGCGCCCCCGCTGGCTGCGCTGGGTCTGGCTGATCTGCGGCACGTTGTGCCTTGCCTTGGGCATTATTGGCATGGTGCTGCCCTTGCTGCCGACCACCCCTTTTGTGCTGCTGGCCGCCTATTGTTATTCACAGGGCAGTGCGCGCTACGAGCAGTGGCTGCTGGCGCACCCGCGTTTTGGTCCGATGGTGCGGGACTGGCGCAACCAGCACGCCGTGCCCCTGCGCGCCAAGCAATTCGCCTGGATCACCATGGCGATCAGTTCCGGCATCGCCTGGTGGTTCATGCCGACCAATATCGGCTGGGTGCCTGGCGTCTGCTGTGCGTTGGTGGCAGTCTGGATGTGGCGCCTGCCAACAGTTGACCGGCGTTGATCAGGTCACAATGGCAGCGGTGGCCAACATCATGCTGCACGCCGATCAGGGACTGTCATGGACAAGAAAAACCTCTCCGAGAGCGACATCTGCGACAAGTATGTCCGCCCCGCCATAGTGCATGCAGGCTGGCACACGCTGGAACAGATTTACGCTCAATTTCCCCTGCGAGCAGGCCGGGTAGTGGTGCGCGGCAACAAATCTCGCCGAGACGAATCCACCGTCCTCAAGGCCGACTTCGCGCTGTTCCTCAAGCCCAACATCCCGTTGGCTGTGGTGGAGGTCAAAAAGTCGCGGCTCTCAATACAAGCAGGCATGCAGCAGGCCATAAATTATGCGCAATTGCTGGACGTCCCATTCAGCTTTGCCAGCAATGGCGACGGCTTTGTCTTTCGTGATGCGACCTTGTCCACCGGCGTGCTGGAGCAAAACCTCACAATCAATGAGTTTCCCAGCCCGGCTGAACTCTGGAGCCGCTACTGCGCCTGGAAAGGCTGGTC